>QBZS01000021.1:0-21783 GCA_003279355.1 SAR116 cluster bacterium AG-335-N04 | reverse complement strand
GAGAATAGGATTTATTAAAAAAAATACAACATTCACTTGACCTTTTTTATAATTCGTAATGATATTTAAAGATAATATTTAAATTTGGAGGATTATATGAAACGTATTTCAGGAGCAATTTTAATTGCCTCATCACTTTTTGTTACATCATCGATAGCTAATGCAGATCAATTTCTTAGAATGGTATCAGGTCCATCTGGAGGATCCTGGTATCCACTTGGTGCTAAAGTAATGCAAGTAATGGAAACTAGCATAAAAGGTGTATCAACTTCTAATACTTCTGGTGGTGGTATTTCCAATGTTATGTCAGTTGATGGTGGTGATGCTGAAATTGGATGGACCTATGCCCATACTGTAGCTAATGGATACTCGGGAAAAGGGAAATTCAAAAAAGCACATAAAAACGTGAGATATTTTGCTACACTCTATCCTGCTGCATTTCAAGTTGCGGTTAGAGCTGATTCAAAGATTAAAGGTTTTGAAGATATGAAATCAGCAAATATCAGTCCTGGTAAACCTAAATGGACCGGTACAGCTTTTTGCGAGTCAATTATAAAAGATTATGGTTATGATTTTAGTACTATCAAAAAAAATGGTGGTGTAGTTCATATGGTAAGTTATAAAGAATCAGTCGCGTTGATGAAAGATGGACAAGCTGATGTTTTTATGGCTGCCACTTCAGTACCTCAAGCTAGTTTTATTGAATTAGAAAATAGTCCAGGTATAAGATTTATTGGCTTACCTAAAGAAAGAATTGACAGAATTGTAAAAAATAATCCTGGATATATCTATGGTAAAATTCCTGCAAGTGCATATAAATCTCTAGATAAAGACATTCCAACTCTAGGAATTGTTACTTCTATGATTGTTCACAAGGATTTATCAGATGACCTTGTTTACAAAATGACTAAGGCTTTTTGGGATAATCACGCAGAGTTTGTAAAAGTTAAAGGTGTTTGGAAGAAGGTTATACTTAAAGATGCTGTTAATGGTGCAGCAGTTCCTATTCATCCTGGAGCTGCAAAATATTACAAAGAACAAGGCGTAATGTAAATCTAAATAAGAAAGGCGCAAACTTGTGCCTTTCTTAATTTTTCTAAATACAAATGTCAGAAAATACCAAAAAATTAGAATATAACGAAGTCAAAGAAATTAGTTTCTTTGATGAGCTGCTCGAATGGAACAAAGATAAGTCAATGTATTATTGGATTATTGTAGTTTGTTCTTGGCTTTCTGTTGGTTTAGCCTTCTACCATCTATTTGTTGCTGTCTATGGAACACCAGAGGGACGTTCATTTAGATCTATACATCTTTCTGCGATGATGGTTTTAGCAGTTTTTATATATCCTTTATTTAGACAAAACATAAAAGATCCTCTGCTGATTAAAAATGACAAACAAGGTAATTATTTCAGAATTTTTGGTTTTACGTACGATTTAATAATAATACTTTCAATAATATTTATTCAATTATGGACAACATGGGACGTCGAAAATTTTATGATGAGGTATGGTGACAAGTATATTGGCGACATTATAGTCGGATCAATTCTTATTTTTATCGTTTTAGACGCCACAAGACGTGCAGTAGGTTGGGCAATGGTTTTTGTTGCTGGTTTTTTTATGCTACACGCATTATACGCTCACAAGTTTTTTGGTTTTTTTTATGGGCCACCTACAAGACTTGCTAAGTATATAGACACCTTATTTATGACCTCAGATGGAATTTATGGAATACCTCTTTACGTTGCATCCACTTATATTGTTCTATTTATAATATTTGGAGGTATATTGATTAGGTCTGGGGTTGGAAGGTTTTTTGTTGATTTAGCTGTTGCTTTAACAGGACATAGAACAGGAGGTCCTGCAAAAGCAGCAGTTGTGGCATCTGGAATGACTGGAACAGTATATGGTTCAGCTGTTGCAAATGTTGTTACAACAGGATCTTTTACTATACCTCTCATGAAAAATTACGGTTATAGAGCAAAATTTGCTGCTGCGGTTGAGGCATGTGCATCTTCTGGAGGCCAGATAACACCTCCGATAATGGGTGCTGCTGCATTTATAATGGCTGAATTTTTAGAGGCACCTTATTCATATGTAATACTTGCAGCTATTATTCCTGCATTTTTATACTTTACTACAATTTATTTTATGGTTCACATCGAAGCTGAAAAACATGGAATAGAAAAAATTGATAAGTCAATGCTACCTAACGTTATTGAAGTATTGAAAGGTGGCGGTCATATGTTGCTTTCACTGGCTGTGCTAGTAGGTCTTTTAATTTATGGAAAAACAGCTATGACTGCTGGCTTTTGGAGTATAGTGTCTGTAATTGCCTTAAGTTTTTTGAAAAAAAATACTAGAATGTCTGTAGTTGATATACTTGGCGCGTTTGAAAGTGGCATAAAATCTACAGTCCCTGTTACTATTGCCTGTGCATGTGCTGGAATAATTATTGGTTCCGTATTTGTTTCTGGCCTAGGACTAAAATTCACACAATCCGTTATAGATTTATCCGGTGGTGTATTATTTATTTTGCTATGTTTAACAGCTATTTCTGCAATTATTCTTGGAATGGGTATGACGACTACTGCCGTTTACATAACTGTAGCCGCATTAATTGTTCCCTCATTAATTGAATCTGGTATTTTACCGATAGCCGCTCATATGTTTGCGTTTTACTTTGGAGTTGTCTCGACAATAACTCCTCCAGTAGCTTTAGCCTCTTTTGCAGGTGCAGCTATTGCAAAGTCTCCACCGATGTCCACAGCTGTTGAATCTAGTAAAGTAGGTATTGCAAAATATATTGTCCCTTTTGCCTTTGTTTATAATCCGTCTCTTTTGATGGAAGGTCCCATAATTTGGAGTTTATATAGTCTTGTTGCTGTTTTGCTAGCTTATTGGTTAATGACACTTGGTCTCGAAGGATGGTTTAATGGTAAATTGAACTTGTACAAAAGAACTTTAGTGTTACTTGGTTCGGTAACTTTACTAATCCCACCATTAATGACTATTTATGGTTTAGAAGGTTTTTATTATAATTTTTTTGGGATTTTAATTTTATTAATTATATACTTTTTACAAGGTAAACTAAATTTTAGTTTAAAGGAAACATAGTGAATAAGATATTTTTAGGTAAACCAATTCATTGGATAATGATTGTTGTGACCACTATAATTATATTTTCTTGTGGTTTCAATAAAATGCATGTTAGCAATTTCAATTTATTCATCTCCATAATTTTTGTCTCTATCGCAATACTAATATTTTTAATATTAAAGACTTCTAAACAAAAAAATTGAATACTAAAGATATATCTTTATGGTCACATTAATTTTAAAAGTTAATATTTTATAGGTATGTTATGGCAATAAAAAAAGAGCCAGAAATTCTTTTAAAAGCGTCCAAAATAAATAAATCTTTTGGTAGCTTCATTGCAAACAAAGATATTGACATATCTATAGCTAAAGGAGAAATTCACGCTCTCTTAGGTGAAAATGGCGCTGGTAAATCAACACTCGTGAAAATTTTTTACGGTGTTTTAAAACCAGATACAGGAACCATAGAAATCAATAATAGTGAAGTTTCTATATCCTCGCCCAATTCTGCTAGAAAAAATGGTATTGGGATGGTATTTCAACATTTTTCCTTATTTCCAGCACTTACAGTTACTGAAAATATTTTGATAGCACTAGACAAAAAAATTAAATTCAAAGATTTAATTTCAGAAATTTCTAAACTTTCTAAAGAATGGGAGCTTTTTGTTGATCCATTAAAAAGGGTAAGTGAGCTTTCAGTCGGAGAACAACAAAGAGTTGAAATAATACGATGTTTAATGCAGAACCCTAAATTGTTAATTATGGATGAACCAACATCAGTTCTAACACCTCAAGAAATTTCAAATCTATTTAAAATTTTAAAACGTTTGGCTTCTTCAGGTTGCTCTATTTTATATATAAGTCATAAATTAGAAGAAATTATAGAATTAGCAGATCAAGTAACTATCTTAAAATCTGGTGAGTCAATAGCTACAATTGATGCAAAAAAAACAAATACAAAATTTCTTGCTGAAACCATGGTTGGAAAAGAAATTACTGATTTAAAAAAAACAAATTCTATGAGTGTTACTAAAGACACTGCTTTGGAATTAAACGGTTTGAACAAAGATAAAGAAACAAATTTTGGAAAATCTTTAAAATATATAAATCTAAAAGTAAACTATGGTGAAATATTAGGTGTTGCAGGTATTGCAGGTAATGGTCAAGTCGAGTTAATGGAAATATTAAGCGGCGAAACACTATGTGAAAAAGATAATCAAATATTGCTGGAAAATAAACCCGTAGGATTTAAAAGTATTACTGAAAGAAGGCAATTAGGGATAGAAACATTACCTGAAGAACGAACACTTCATGCGACGGTTCCAAACTTAACAATTACCGAAAATACTTTTCTCACATATTTTTTTAAATATCTTAAAGCTAACGATATAATTTCAAATTTATTAAATAATCCTCAAAATAGTAAGATTGAAAGTGAGAAAATAATAAAGGATAATGATGTACGATGTCCCGAAACAAATCCTCTAGCAAATCAATTGTCAGGAGGTAATTTACAGAAGTTTATCTTAGGACGTTCATTAGCCAATAATCCTAAAGTTGCGATCTTTTCACAGCCTACTTGGGGAGTTGACATAGGTGCTGCGACGTCAATAAGACAAAAATTATTGAATTTATCCAATAGTGGAAAAGCTGTAATTCTTATAAGCCAAGATTTAGAAGAAATTTTTGAATTATCCGATAAAATTTGTGTAATAAATGATGGAGCGTTAAGTAAGATTTTGCCAGTAGCTCAAATTACTGCTGAGGATGTCGGATTGTTGATGGGCGGTAAATTAGATGCATCTAATAAAGTGGAAACAACAGAATGATTACTTTTGTACCAAGAGATAAAGTTTCCAAAAACTGGACAATTATTGGCCCAATTTTATCAATTTTTTTAACAGTTTTTTTTGGTTTATTAATTTTTACATTTCTTGGGTACAATCCTTTAGAAACTTTATATCAAGTATTTCTTTCACCTTTTTCAAGAATTGACAGGATAAGTGATATTTTTGTTAAGGCATGTCCCTTGATTATTGTTGGAATTGGTTTGATGTTGTGCTTCAGAGCAAATGTATGGAATATTGGTGCTGAAGGTCAATTCATAATGGGAACACTACTTGCAGGCTCTTTTGCTTTGTTATTCCCAAGTGTAGAAACAAAATTCTTTATATTTATTATGATAGTTATTGGTTTTATAGGGGGTGCCTTATGGGCGTTTATTCCTGCAATTCTAAAAACGAAATTAAACGTAAACGAAATATTAGTCAGTCTAATGCTTGTTTATGTAGCAATGTTGTTTATAGATTTTATAGTTCGAGGTCCATTACGTGACCCTATGAGTTTTGGGTTCCCATTATCTAAGCCGTACCCTGATGGAGCTATAATCAATAAGATTCCTTTTCCCGGTATAGGTTATTTGGGACAACTTCATTATGGCATATTACTAATATTATTATTAATTCCAATTTCATGGCTTTTTGTAAATAAAACATTGAGCGGTTTTAAAATAAATGTCCTAGGATCTGCTCCCAAAGCAGCAAAATTTGCTGGTTTTAAACAAAACACAATTACAATTACTGTTTTGTTATTATCCGGAGGCTTAGCAGGTGTTGCAGGAGTAATTGAAGTTTCTGCTAATATTGGCCAATTGCAACCTGAAGTTTCTTTTGGGTACGGATTTACTGCAATTATAGTAGCATTTCTTGGCCGGTTAAATCCAATCGGAATCTTGTTTGCGGGTATTATTATAGCAACCGTTAAGTTAGGCGCAGATAACGCACAAATGTCTATGGGAATACCGAAGGTGGTTACTGGTTTGTTTGAAGGGATACTATTGTTTTTTTTATTAACAGGAGAGACACTTCAAAAATATAAGATTAAATGGTCAAAGGTCACTTAAATGGATGCATTAATGTTAACAATAATAGCGACTTCTATACCTCTCTTGTTAGCAGCTACTGGTGAATTACTTACAGAAAAAAGTGGGGTTCTGAACCTTGGTGTTGAAGGTATGATGTTGAGTGGTGCTGTAGGTGCTTTAGGAGCCGTTTTGTGGTTGGGAAATCCTTATTTTGGAATAATTGCAGGAGGGTTATGTGGTGTTTTAATGGCCTCTATATTTTCAATTTTTACCATCAACTTCATGACTAACCAGGTTGCAACGGGGCTTGGATTAACTATTTTTGCAACTGGTTTGACAGGTTTGGCTGGAGCTCCTTTGGTTGGGAAAACAGTTCCATCTTTGCCCAAGATAGAAATTTTTTTGTTGTCAGATATACCATTTGTTGGAGAAATTTTATTCAAACAAGATTTTATTGCGTACTTGTCAGTAGCTATAATTATTTTTATTACCTATTTTCTAAAATATTCTAAATCAGGAATTGTTTTACGTGCCGTTGGTGATGACCATCAAAGTGCTCATTCAGTTGGCTATCCTGTAAAAAAAATTCGTTGGTATGCCACTTGTTTTGGGGGCATGTGTGCGGGTATTGGAGGAGCATACATTCCACTGGTATTGACACCACATTGGTCAGAGGGAATGACCGCAGGTAGAGGTTGGATAGCCTTAGCTTTAGTTGTTTTTGCTTCCTGGATACCTTGGAGAATTATTGTCGGCGCATTAATTTTTGGGGGAATAACAATCGCTCAATTAGTAGGTCAAGCAAGGGGTTGGCCTATTCCATCTCAAATTCTTTCTATGATGCCCTACTTAGCGACCATTGTTGCTCTAACAATGATATCTGGGAGAATTTCGAAAAGTAATAGCGTAGTACCTGCATCTCTTGGGAAACCTTTTTTTGATACTCAATAAAAAGTAATAAATATTTGCATTTTTATAATTTAATATAAAAATTCATTTTTTTTATTGTTATTTTAAAGATTCACTTTTAAGATTTATTATTAAATTAGGAGTGTGAAATGTTAAAATTTTGTATGCGTATTTTTTCACTGTTTGCATTAAGTGCATCAGTTTTATTTTTTATATTTAATAGTGCTTTTGCTGGAAACCCAACAAAAGTAGGTTTTGTATATTTAACAACACCTGGAGATCATGGCTGGACTTATGCTCATGAACTAGGTAAACAAATGGTTGAAAAACGATTTGGCAATGATGTCAAAGTTTCAGTTGTTGAAAATGTCCCTGAAGGTCCCGACGCAACCAGAGTAATAAGAGAACTTGCTAAACAAGGTAATGAAATTATATTCACTACCTCATTTGGTTACATGGAACCAACTTTAAAAGTTGCTAAAGAATTTCCTAATGTAAAATTTGAACATATTACCGGCTATAAAAGATCTCAAAATGTTGCTACAGGAAATATACGATTTTATGAAGGTCGATATATCCAAGGTGTAGTAGCAGGATTAATGACAAAAACAAATAAAATTGGATATATTGGTGCATATCCAATAGCTGAAGTAATTATGGGTATTAACTCATTTGCACAAGGTTTAAGGTCTGTAAATAAGGATGCATCAATTTCAGTTATATGGGCAAATACATGGTATGATCCAGTAAAAGAAGCAGATGCTGCAAAGGTACATATAGCAGAAGGTGCAGATATTCTTGCACAACACACAGACTCGCCTGCAATGCTTCAAATAGCCGAGAAAAAAGGTGCACTTGGATTTGGTCAATCCACTGATATGTCTGCATTCGCACCAAAAGCTCAATTATTTGCCTCTATAAATAATTGGGGTCCATATTACATTAGAAAAATTGAAGAGTTAAAAAGCGGTAAATGGAATACTGGTGATGGTCCTAACCACTGGGCTGGCAATGATTGGGGTGGACTAAAAGCAGAAATGTTGCTTATTTCTAAATTCCAAAATATGCCAGATAGCGTTGCTAAAAAAGCACAAGAAGCTCTAGACGGACTCAAAAGTGGTAAGATTAATATATTTGCAGGTCCTTTAGTGGATAACACGGGTAAAGAAATAATTCCTGCAGGTAAAAGTCTTGATGACGGTGCCTTATGGGGCATGAATTATTACCTCAAAGGTGTAAATGGAAAAGTTCCAGGATAATATAAAAATTTAAAAAAATAGTGTAGTCATAGAATTGTAATGGCTACACTATTTAAATTATGATTTATGCAGTAAAAAAACTTCTAAATATAATTGGAATTGCACTTATATTATTTTCATTATTTTCTTCCATAAGTTATTCAGACATTAAAGTTATTGTTATCAAGAATACAGTCCATGTTCTTGATATCTATGGTAAAAGATATACTCTTAATAAATCATCAAAAATTAAAAGTGGAGACTATTTACGTACAAGAAAAAACCCTGCAATCTTATTTTTAACTGACAAAACAAAAGTTTGTTTGTCTGATAACTCTTCATTAAAAATAGAAAATATTCAATTGGCAGCAAATCAATATGAAATAAATTTAGGCTTTAAAAAAGGGAATATCCTTTTATCAGTTCCTAATAACTCTCAAAATAAATATAATGTTATTTTCTCTGATTATAAAATAAATAATTTTAAGGACGAAGTTATAATATCAAAACAAAATAAATTAGAAATTCTTAACTTTAATAATAAATTAAAACTTATGTTTAAAGACAAGAAGAACTTAAACATTCCACCTTATTCTTATGCAAAAATATCCAAAAAAGAAAATCTTTTAGAAATTGATAATGCAACTGATGCCAGTCAATACACAAATAAATTTTTACAAGGATGCATAAACAAAGACCAAAACTTAAAAGCAAAAAAAAGAGATTGGGATCTTCAATATGGTTGTGTTACTCTGAATGGTAAGTTGGTATGCGGTAATAGATATAAATAAATATCACAAATTTAAATAAATTATTCTTAACGCAATAAATCCCAAAAGAATTAGGGTTACTTTATCAAAAGTTTCTTTGGATATACTTTTAGCTATCCATGAACCAAGTGGCATAAAGCACATAAGTACGATGGTAGACATAACACTTACAATAATAATCTCTATATTTAAAAAATCATAGTAGTATAAAGTAGGCATTTGAAATATAGACATTACGCCAAAATATACTGAGATTGTTGGTATAAACTGATTTCGCTCTAATTTCATAGAGTTTAAAAAGGTTATTGATATTGGTGCTGATAAGCCTGCTGAACCTTGAAGGACACCGCCCCCTGCTCCCATAATAAATACTAATTTTTTTGCTTTTGCATAGACTAATTTCCAAGATGGTACTGCAATTTTGAGTAAAATATATATTATTACTATGACTGCTACCGCTAGGGTTAAGATTTTAATTGGCAAACTAACTAATAAAATTGTACCAAGAAAAGCTCCTATTCCTCCGCCTAATGCAAAAGAGACAGTAAAAAAAGGAGGAAGGATAGTTTTTCTAAATTGATAAAGTTGGCCGATATTTGTTAATAAATTAGGAATTACCATTATAATTACTGCGATTCTTACATCATAAAAAGCTGCTATCACAGGAATCGTAATAATTGGAGCCCCTGCTCCGGTTGCACCTTTCAATATTCCACCTAAAGCAAACGCTGTAAAGATAGCTATTATTGTTATGAGATCAAAATTCAACTGAATATAAGCTTTATAATTTTAAAATTAATTTTCCAAAGTGTTGATTATCTCTCATTGAAGATAATGCTTGTGCTACATCATTAAAATCATAGATTTTTTCAATTGGAAGGGATAATTGACCGGCTATTACTGCATTTCCAAGATCGTTCCACATATCTAAATAGACACTCCTTATTTCTTCTACAGATCTAGTTCTAAAAGTTACCCCTTGATAATTTATTCTTCTTAATGCGTGGAGATCACAATTAAAATCTGTTATTCCACCTGCTAATCTTCCAACATTAACGATTTTACCTTTTATTTTTGTAGCTTGCATATTTTGATTAACTGTATAGCCAGATAGTTGATCTATAATAAGATCTACACCTACCCTGTTAGTTGTGGCTATTACCTGATCAACCCAACCAGGATCTTTTGAGTTTACTACAACATCGGCTCCTAGTGACTTTAATTTATCGAATTTTTTAGATTTTGTAGAAGTCCCAATAATTATTTTTGCACCTAATTGTTTAGCTATTTGAAGTCCCATAAGACCAACACCTGAACTTGCACCTTGGATCAGAATTGTTTGTCCCTTTACAAACTCTCCAATTGTAACAATTGCATTATGCATTGTTGCAAGAGCTACAGGTAATGTGCTTGCTGTTAAATAATCCATATTATTGTCTGGTATCTTAATAATACGGCCATAGTCAGCAATAGCGTATTCGGCCCAGGTTGATGTTCCTGAACACATAACTCTGTCGCCAATTGATACATTTTTTACATTATTACCACATTCAACAACTTCACCTGAAAATTCCATACCTACTATAGTTCCAGGGCCTCCAGCAGCACCGTGAGCCCCTCCATCAGCTACAACTAAATCTGCTCTGTTAAGTCCACATGCGTAAACTTTCACGAGGACCTCGCTGTTATTTGGTTTTGGTATATCTACGTCAAGAATTTGAACACCAGTATCAGCTACTGTAACTGCTTTCATTATCATTCCTTTCCTTTATGAAAAAGTCTACGATCTTGCTTCTTTCATTTTATTACTAATTCCTTCTGCATAAATTCTAACGTCACTAGCTAAAGTACCTAAATCAAAGCCATTGGATAATTTATCTTTAAGGTAAGAAGGTGAAAGACAATGAATTCCTATTTTAATATTATTATTTTTACATGCATTTTCAATTTTTTTAATAGCATCAATCATTTCTGGTTCAGCTCTATCCAGACCTGGTTTAAATCCCATGGAAATACTTAGGTCAGACGGACCAATATAGATTCCAGTCAAGCCGTCAGTAGCTGCAATTTTTTCAACATTTTCAAGAGCCTCAACAGTCTCTATCATAGCAAATGAAATAATTTTTTCATTTGCCTCGTCATGATATGATGGACCATGAACCATTAATGCCCTTGTAGGCCCTGAACTCCTGTGACCAACAGGCGCGTATCTAGTAGCTCCAACAAAGTTTATCGCGTCTTCAGGAGTGTTTATCATTGGACAAATAATACCTAATGCACCTGCATCAAGAGCCTTCATGATAATTCCTGGTTCATTCCAAGGGACTCTAACCATAGGAGTTTTTCCTGAGCCTGAGATAACTTGGAGCATGTTAAGAGCCATTTGATAATCAACTAGTCCATGTTGCATATCAATTGTGATTGAGTCAAAATCACTCATTGACATCATTTCAGCTGTAACAGCACTGGGAATTGAACACCACGCGTTAATAGCACCTTTTCCTTTTGACCAGCAATTTCTTAAAGTTTGTTGTTCCATTTATATATCTCCTACAAAACATTCTTATTTATAATAACCTCAGAATTTACTTTATCGTCAAAGACATCTAACACATTTTGAGCTGATTGTTTTGACATTCTTATAGTTGCTTCTCGAGTAACTCCTGCAATATGAGGAGATAGTAAAATATTATCTAGGCTAAAAAGTGGATTTGAAGATGTTGAGGGTTCGTCATCATATACATCTAATCCAGCACCGCGAATTTTATTAGAAGTTAATGCATCATATAAGGCTTTTTCGTTCACTATACCTCCCCTTGCACAGTTGATAAGATATGAGCTATCTTTCATGATATTAAATTCATTATCAGAAAACATATCAGTAGTTTCCTTATTTTTGGGACAATGTAACGATACAGCGTCCATTTCTGACAACATGTCTGAATAATTTTCTAAGTGAATAGCACCTGACTTATCAATTTCTTCAGCATTAACATAAGGGTCATATACATAAACTTTCATGTCAAAAGCAAGCGCACGTTTTACTAACCTAGATCCTATTCTTCCAAAACCCACGACAAGTAGTTTTTTTTCAGCGACATCCCAAGCCCTTATATCCCACCTTGTTGTCCAATCAGCTTTTCTTGCGAATTTATCATAATAAAATACATTTTTGGAAAGAGCTAATAACATGAACATTGCATGTTCTGCAACTGATATCATATTTGAATGGGCAGCTATTGCTAGAGGGATACCACTATCATTCAAAGCATCAACATCAATAGAATCATATCCAACACCATGTCTAGAAACTATTAGTAAATTTTTAGCATTTTCAATTATTTTTTTAGAAATATTTGCTGTCCTTACGGTAATACCATGAACATCCTTTGCGGCTTCCATGATTTCATCTTCATTCGAGGACATAATAGTAATAGGTTCAATATCATCTCTTGCCAGAAATAACTTATGACCTTCCTCATGAAGACCCTGAACCATTAAAACCTTTTTTTTGTTACTATTATTTATTTGAGTTTTTTCAATCATGTTACCTCCAAAATATATTTCAAATAATTTTCGTTAATAACTTGATTAACATAATAATGTTAATCAAATTGCATTGACAATACAATTAAAGAGTCAATTAATATGTCTAAGAATATTTATGATTTGAATATTTTATTGCATAAATTAATAAGAGTTTTGTCAGGAAATACTTGTTTATTCATCAGTTTGAAATCAGTATTAAAGCATGTTGACATTGCAGAACAATAAATTGATCTAGAATCCAACGTAGAGTTTAAGTCTCTTCCTTCAAATAACTCTTTTTTCTTAATACCAGGCCAATCAGTAAAAACTTGAGATTTTTTTAACAAGCCCCCACCTAATAAAACTGCAGTTCCATATCCATGTTCTGTTCCATAGCCACTGTTTTGCACGATTGTTCTTCCAAACTCAGTAAGAGTAAGTATTAAGGTGTTATCAAAAGTTTTACCAAGTTGTTTTTTTAAAACTCCA
This sequence comes from SAR116 cluster bacterium AG-335-N04, assembly GCA_003279355.1. Lineage (GTDB taxonomy): Bacteria > Pseudomonadota > Alphaproteobacteria > Puniceispirillales > Marisalimonadaceae > Marisalimonas. The sequence goes on along the minus strand of QBZS01000021.1, from coordinate 8,886 downwards.
AAAGTTTTGTCCAAAATTTTTAACTTTTGTCCATGTTCTCCGTCAGCTCCACCTTGTGCAGCGTGAGTATCAAAACCAAAAATTTCAAACACAGCGACCCGAGGACCATATTCCTTTTTGAGTTCTGTCCCAGCAATTCTTGCTAAAGTTTTGATATTTTTACTATTTGGGGCAGAAGTCATACTTAATGGTCTACTAGTCAATTTATCAAATGATTTTTTTAACAGGGGTTCATCCGCATAATGATTTTTTAAAATATCAATCAAATTCCTTGATGGCATACTAAACTTAGAAGGATAAAAGTTATCTTGATTTCTTTTCCCCCTTAAGAGCAAGGGCATTGGTAAAGACATCGATAAACCGTCTAAACCAGCTACATCTATACCTTTACCCAACCAACCAGTTTTGGTTTTATATGGAGTAACACCCCCGCTTTCCATTAAGTTTTGACCATCAAAATGAGATCTACCAGTGTAAGGTATATTAGTTGCGTGAATAATTGTAGCTTGGTCTTTTTTCCAAAGATTATGAAAACCTGATAATTTTGGATGTAAACTAAAATCGCTATTTAATTTAAATAACTTTTTTACAAATATATCAGGCCTAACTTTTTCAAGTGTATTGTCGTGAATATATGGAACAGCAGTTAAGCCATCCATTGCACCTCTTAACATTATAATGACAAGGTTCTTTTTATTGTCTATTATAGATGACTTCACTTTTAACGGCAACAAACCTGATAACAATAAGGATGTAGAGCCAAGGGTAAATTGTCTTCTATTAAATTTCATGTTTTAAGCATCCATTTACTAGAAAAAAGAGCTATTATTTTTTCATCATTACTAATATTTTTTAAAAATGAAATTATTTCGTTCGAGTTATCAAAGTTTCTTTTTAATATTTCATTTAAATATTCATTATCAATATGTTTAAATTTACCTTTATCTTTAATTTTATTCAAAACACCAATTCTTCTAAACAATAGTTCAGGAGACAACCAATCCTCCTCATAATCGGACCATCCATTTGGCTGAAGAGGTCTAAAAGGTAATTGACCTAAATTTCTACATATCCTTCTAATTTGGTCTTTTTCTCTAGAAATCATAGTTTTAAAATCATAATCAAAGTTATTCGGGAAGTATTTGATACCACCCATTTTGATAAATTGAATAAACCAAATTTCAGGTTGTTGAAATTTTTTTAATGAAGAATATTTATAAGCTTGTTTTATAACCTCTGTGTGAATAGATTTTAGGTCACCCTCTGATTTTTTCCATGCATTTATTACAGGATTGACTATTTCGGAGGAAGGATTTTGTGTTACGAAATGGTTACATAACTTGTGAGAAATAAATTCAATACAGGATGGATGCCTAACTAAATCTCTAATAACCTTTCGTAACATTGATTTTGCAGCCTTAGTTCCAAAACTTTCAATATATTTTTTTCCTAATACTTTAAATGGACCACTATCATGATATTCTTCTATGAAACGAACAGGGACATTTTCTTCTTTTTTATGAATTTTGGAACTCATTTTCGGAATTCTATGCATCCATCCTGACATTACTTTTGACATATTTATTACATCTTCTTGATCATAATCAGCACTTGGCGACACTGTATGTAACTCTAGTAATTCTCTACCATGATTTTCATTGAGGTTAGCAGATTTACCACTATCCTTATTTTTAAATGCTCTTGGTGAGTTTGGACCAATAGATTTTGAATTATCTAAATTATGTATCATTGCCCATGATATAGTCACATTATAAACAAGATCTTCGATGTTTTTTAACATCGAAGGGGTAATAACTTCTCTATGATAAGGACCTACATCGTAAGAATACATTGAATTTTTTTTCTGAATAGCAAAATGATTTCCCCAAAAATGTAAAAATCTATGAAATACTGGAGAACTACCATTTATAGCTTCATTTTGCCTTATGGCCATCCACAAAGGTTCAAAATAATAATGACCAGTTTTATATTTCAAGAGTTTTTTTGCTCTCTTATATTCTCTTCTGCTATTTTTGTAACTTTGTCTTAACACCCTTCTGTCTGTATAATTGTATTCGGCGTGGTAATTCATCATTTCTTCTATTGAATAAATTGGACCTTTCCAATTTAGTTCCGGTATGATCAAAATTTGATCTATAGCCCAATCAAGAGGATTTGTTGGTACTTTTTCATAAATACTAAGACCAAATCCAACTTTTCTAAAAAAAGATTTATTCATTTTTTACTTTATAATTGTTATTATCGAGTTAATCGACATTTTAACATAGTGTAAAATTACAATGCAAAATATAAGCCATTAAAATATGATAATTATCAAAATTATTTGGTATTTATTTTTATATATTTAATTTTAGTGAAGACTGATATTGTGAATTTTTGGATAATATATACCATCACGGATTATCAATTATAAATTACTTTAGCTTTTTCATATATTTTGTCAGTTTATCCACATATATTTTAGGACCATCTACTTGTGTTGCCATAGTAATGAAAAATTTTTCTCCACTAGTCACACTAAGTCTGTCATTAATAGTTTGTTCGTCAATTGCATACCAATGACAAAAAAAGAATTCACCACGGCCTATGAATAATTGTAAAAGGAGTGCATAATCATCACTATTTTTTTCAGAAATATTATCATCATAAAGTAAATTCCTACCTTTTAATAACTTAAAAAAATTTTCTTTCATTTCTGTAGTTTCATTTCCGAACCAATCTGAATTTGTTTTTCTATGTTTTACAAGAGAAAAAAAATCCTTTTTTGATTTTGTAGAGTGAAATGTATGAGTTGCAATAAAATGTTTTAATTTATGTTTCATCAATATTCCTATTTTTATCGTTAGTAGTCTAATCGTAAATAAACACTATGATTTGGTCAACTCTCCAAACACACATTACACAATATGCTTGCACGTCAATGACTTAGGAAATTTGATACATGGAACGTGGTGCCCGGGGGCGGATTCGAACCACCGACACGAGGATTTTCAGTCCTCTGCTCTACCTACTGAGCTACCCGGGCTTTAAATAAGTAATCTATAACGCCTACATCAGATTATGTCTAGCTATCAACCACAAAAAATCAAATATCTTTATCGTAATCATTTTCATTAGCTTCAATGGTATATTTTTCTCCTAGCCAATTATTTAAATCTAAGTAACTACAACGCTTAGAACAGAAGGGCATTGTTTTTAAAGTTATATCAAACTCTTTATTACATGTAAGACATTTTGCTTTTTTAGATTTTGATACAGTCATCTATTTACATCCATCAACTCACCATGATCATCAGGAAAATCTAATCTTTCAACAATATTTATAAAAGGTGGTACCTTTCTATTTTTTAAATTTTTGAACAAAGTTGTTCCACACAAAAATTGTACATTATTTTTTGACTTTAGTTCTTTAGATTTTCTCCACAATGATCTTATATGATTTTGAAAATTATATGAATTTCTATCAACATAAAAACTTTCCAATGAACCAAAATTTCTAGGAATATACATTTCATATAAAACCAACCTTGAAAAGCCAAGAAAATTAGCATCGAAAAAATATTGTTTTCCTATTTCTGTAATATTTTGATGAAGATGTTTTTTTCTATTGTAAGACATTCTTGGGAAATCTATTATAATCATTCCTCCAATATTTCTAAGTTTAATTTCTTTTGCACATCTAATAAATGCTCTTTTACAAAATTCTAGTATTTCTTCCTCAGATTTTAGTAATAATTTATGTGTATCTATGTCAATAAGTGTTGCTGCTCTAGTTTTTTCAATCCAAATAAGTCCACCGTCACTCAATTCTATTTTTGGTTGTAAAGCAGCAATAAATTGACTATCCAGATCTAAGTTATTCCAATAATTAGAGTACATATCCTCAATAACAGGGATATTTTTTGAAAAAAAAAGATTAATTATCCTTCGGACAACATCTAAAACTTCATAATTTTTTGAGTTCGCAGGTAACATTCTTGCTTGGATAGGCTTATCTTCAAATTTTTCGCTTGTAATGATTACTCTTATCTTATTATTTACATTTAAAGATTTTGAGATACCTCTAACTGATAAAATAGTTTTATCTTTTATTTGTGCTCGTACCACGCCACCATTTAATTTTTTAATAATTATAGCACTATGAACGCTACCAATTAATGGTGGATATTTATCAAACCAAAAAATCATTTTAATAATTTTATGATTTAAAATTTCAATAATTCTTGTTTGGTCTGCACATTTGTCTACTAAAATAAAATGATCATTAATTTTATCAATCATTATTAAAAATATATCCAATAGATAAAAGAGATCTGTATAGTTCTGCCAAAGGTAAGCCTACAACATTACTGTAGGATCCTGACAAAAAATTTATATAAGCAGCTGCAATTCCTTGTATTGCATAACCTCCAGCTTTGCCTTCCCATTCCTTTGATTTAAGATAATAATCTAACTCGTCAGGATGAAGTCTTTTAAACTTTACAGTAGATTTTATAGTTTTTACTCTAAGAGGAAAATCTGGTGAGTATAAAGCAAAACTAGTTAAAACTTTATGTCTTCTTCCTGAAATCAATTGTAGACATTCTTTAGCCATTTTTAAATTTATAGTTTTAGGTAATATTCTTCTTCCTAATGAAACTACAGTGTCTGCTGTCAGGATAATAGATTGAGAATATTTAGTCTGAAAAACTTTATTTTTTTCTACAGACATTCTTTTTACATAATTTAGAGGTAATTCTTGGGAATAATTAGTTTCGTTTATGTCTGGAGTTAGAACCAAGTCAGGCTTTACGCTTATTTGATTCAATAGTTCAAGTCGTCTTTTAGAACCTGAAGCAAGTATAAATTGTTTGTTTAATTTAATTTTGTTCATAAAACAAACTTTAACGAATAAAAGTTATTTAAAGCGAAAAGTAATTCTTCCTTTTGTCAAATCATAAGGGGTCATTTCTACGTTGACTCTATCACCTAGTAAAACTCTAATACGATTTTTTCTCATTTTACCGCTTGTATGAGCAAGAACTTCGTGTTCATTATCAAGTTTAACTCTAAACATTGCATTAGGTAAAAGTTCTTCAACAATACCAGAAAATTCAATTACACCTTCTTTAGCCATATAACCTCTTTTATTAATTTTAAATTTAATCTCATTATTATAGTTGATTAGTCAAGATTTTTATGAAAATAAGTCATTTATTTAATCTTAATGATACAGACATAGCATGTGCATCAAGGCCTTCTGCTTTAGCTAAAGTAACTATATGTTCACCTAACTCATTAAGATTTTTCTTATTAAAGTTTACAATTGTTGTTCTTTTATAGAAATCTAACACTCCCAAACCACTTGAAAACTTTGCAGTTCCTCTCGTTGGAAGAACATGATTAGGACCTGCGATATAATCTCCTACAGCCTCAGGAGTAAAGGGACCTATAAAAATAGCTCCAGCATTTTTAACTTTATTAACTAAACTTTCAGCATTTTTAAAAATTAATTGTAAATGTTCTGGGGCAATTAAGTTAACTAATTTAATCGCTTCGTTCATATCTTCTACAAGAATAATTGCACCACAATTATTCCATGACGAGCTTGCAATTTTTGTTCTTGGAAGTTTTATAAGAAATTTTTTAATATAAGACTCCACCTCTAGCGCAAGTTCTTCATTATCAGTTATAAGAATAGCCTGGGCTAATTCGTCATGTTCTGCTTGAGATAAAAGGTCAATAGCAACATGATTTGGATTAGCAGACTTGTCACAAACTATCAAAACTTCAGAGGGCCCTGCAATTGAATCGATACCTACTTTGCCAAACACCTGTCTTTTGGCTTCTGCAACGTAAGCATTACCGGGTCCAACAATTTTATTAACGTTTGTAACTGTTTCTGTTCCATATGCAAGCGCTGCTATAGCATGAGCGCCACCCATACATATAAATTCAGTTACATCAGCCACATGAGCAGCAGCTAAGACAATTGATGATTTATGTAAATCTGAAACTGGACTTACTACAACTCTTCTTTCGACTCCAGCCACACGTGCTGGAATTGCATTCATCAATACTGAAGATGGATAAATGGCTTTCCCACCAGGAACATAAAAGCCAGCTGAAACTATTGGAGAATGTTTAAGTCCCAACTTAACCTCCATATTATCCTTGTATTTAAGATCTATTGGTATTTGATGTGTATGAAATTTCTTAATTCTTTTAGCGGCAATGTTTAGTGCTTGCTTTTCTTCTTTCTTTAAACTGTAATAAGCATTTTTTAATACATCTTTTGGTATGAATAACTCTTCGATTTTATTTATCTTCTTACAATCAAGTGTGTTAACAAACTCAATTAATGCACTATCACCTAATTTTTGAATTTTCTGAATTATATTAAAAACAATATTATAAAGATTTGCCTGATCTTTCTGATCAACTCTCATGAGCCCGTTTAATTTATTTTTAAAGTTTCTATCTTTGATATTTATAATTTTAGTTTCCGTTTCAGCCATGTATTAACTCTCCAACTTTATTAATCCATGGCTGTATTATTTGTGAATTAGTTTTTAAATAACTTCTATTAACCGCCAATCTCGTCGATACCTCACAAATTTCTTCAACTTCAACTAAACCATTGGCTGTTAAAGTTGATCCTGTTTCTACCAAATCGACTATTCTTTTACATAAACCCATTGATGGAGCTAATTCCATTGCACCATTCAATTTTATACATTCAGCGTGAACACCTCGTGCTTCAAAATAATTCTGTGTAATATTTGGATATTTAGTAGCAACTCTTACATGACTCCAAGTTCTAGGATCTTCATTTTCAACAGTTTCTTTTTGAGCCGCAACTACCATTCTACATTGTCCAACATTTAGATCAAATGGTGAATATACTTCTGTGTGATTAAATTCAGTAAGAACATCACTTCCCACAAATGCCATTTGAGCAGCACCGTAAGCTAAAAAAGTTACTACATCAAATGATCTAACTCTAATAATATCAATATCGCTAATATTAGTGTTAAATCTTAATTTACGATCTTTATTATCAAAAAAAGTTTCTTCTGGTTCTATACCAATTTTTGACAAAATAGGTAAAACTGCATCTAAGATTCTTCCTTTTGGTAAAGCTATAGTAAATTTACCATTTTGTTTCATATCTGTTACCTATTTGACATTATGATTAGGTTTTAGCTTTGTTGGCCAAGGGATGTCTATATCTTCAATTAATATACTTATTTTTTTACATTTTAATATAATTTCCATAGATTTAGAAAAATGTAAGAAAATCTTATTTTCTTTATGTGTTATAGCCAAAAGATTAAGAAACGACCATTTGTTGTTATAGTTTTTGTAATTGATAGCAATAACATTTTTTATCTGTAATCCACAAACTACTCTATAATAAACTTTATTTTTCTGGTTAAATTTAGCGTCGTCTTTTTCCCAACAATACCTAGATAGCGTTGCTACAAATAATTTTTTTTCTTTGTCAAAAAAAAATTCTTCTTTTGATAATATTGCATCCTGACACAAATGTGAAATTATATCCAAATCATATTCTGTAGAAGCTAGTAATTTAATTTTTTTATCAATAGTCAAAACATACCTATATTGTTGTAATTCATCTTGATCTTCGAATATTAGCACCAAGTTCAGACAATTTGCCTTCTAAATTTTCGTACCCTCTGTCTAAATGATATATACCATCAACTTCACTTGTGCCCAACGCTGCTAGACCACCTAAAATCAAACACATTGATGCCCTTAAATCTGAAGCCATTACCTTAGATGCTTTTAAGTAATTAACACCTGTAACAGTTGCTGTTTGATTTTTAACGGATATTCTCGCGCCCATCCTAATTAGTTCAGGTACATGCATAAATCTATTCTCAAATATGTTTTCTCTTATTTCACACTCGCCGTCTGCTATTGACATTAGTGTCATGTATTGAGCTTGAAGATCAGTAGGAAAACCTGGGTATTCTTCTGTAAAAATATTATAGGGTAATGGTCTTTTAGAAGCACAAATATTTATTGAATTTTTATAAATTTCAACTTTACTCCCAGTATTTTCTAGAGCTTTTAAAAATCTTTCTAAATATTTTGGCAATATATTTTTTATTTCAATATCACCCATTGTTATACTAGCAGCTATTGCAAAAGATCCCGCTTCTATCCTATCTGCTACCACCTCATGTTGGAGCTTTTTTAACTCATCTACTCCATTTATAATGATTGTATTACTTCCCTCACCCACAATATTTGCACCTGCTTTATTAAGGCAAGTTACAATATCTACAATTTCAGGTTCTTGAGCTGCATTTGTAATTATTGTTTGTCCTTTTGCAAGGACTGCAGTCATAATAGCACTTTCTGTTGCTCCCACTGAAATTTTTGGAAAATTTATTTTACCACCCCTTAAACCTTCTGAAGGCACAGAACCAACTATAAAACCTGAGTCAAATTTTATATTAGCGCCTAATGCTTCCATAACCATAACGTGTAAATCAATAGGTCTACTTCCTATAGCACATCCACCAGGAAGTGGAACTTTTGCCGAACCCTGTGAAGCAAGTAAAGGACCTAAAATAAGAATTGAAGCTCTCATTTGTCTTACAAGTTCGTATGAAGCTTCATTTTTTTGGGGTATACCATTAAAATTAACATCCCCATTCTTCCATATTGATTTTATGCCTAAATCGTTTAATAGTTTTACCATCAACCTTGTGTCTGCAAGATCTGGAACATTTAATAATTTGAAGTCTTCATTAATAATTAGTGATAAAGCCATCAATGGTAACGCTGCATTTTTAGCGCCACTTATATTAACTTTCCCATAGAGTTTCTTGCCACCAGTGATAAAAATTTTCT
>QBZS01000020.1:0-23185 GCA_003279355.1 SAR116 cluster bacterium AG-335-N04 | reverse complement strand
TGATTAAGACCATGCCTAAAAAAGCCAACTTGTTTTTTAACAATCTCTGCAGTAACTTTTACAATTGTTTTATTTCTTTGTTCTACAGCTTTTTTTAACCAACGTGCTTCTCCTATTTTTTCATTAGCGAAGTTAGTGCCTTTCTCATCAAAATTATAATTACTAATTTCGGTAACATAATCCTCATCAATTTCTACAGACGGCAAATTCGATTTGTTTAAATCAATACGCCAACCCTTTTCGGATTTTGATACAATAATATCTGGTTGATCTATAATCATATTATCTTGATAATATTGTTCAGCAGGTTTTGGGTTTAAAGTTTTGATAATTTTAATCATTTTAAAAAGTTCTTTTTGGGAAACGTTGCACAACCTGCTAATCTGTTTAAATTTTCCAGTAGGTAAAAGTTGTAGATTTTTTAAAAGAATTTCGTAACATTTATTGTAACTTTTATTATCAATTAATTGATATTTTAAACACTCAGATAAATTTTCAGAGAATATTCCAACTGGTTCTAGTGTTTTTAATTTTTGAAGTGTGTTCGATATTATTTCACTCTTTACATTTAAATCATCCGCTACCTCAATTATTTTCGATGTGAACCACCCACTAGGATGTAAATAGTCAACCATTCCAATTGCAATTTCTTTATAATCTTTATTTTTAAACTCAATGTTAATTTGATTAACTAAATATTCTTTTAAAGATATTTTGTGTTTTAATGTTTTTTCTATTACTTCACCTGCAGATATAATATTACCAGATTTAAGAATTTCCCTATCATATAATTTTTTATTTTCATCATTTGCATTTGAAGATAAATGAGAGTCAAAAGTATTTTCTAAATCAATTTTATTTTCCTTTTGCAATAAATCAGAAGTATCATTTAAATTTTCGTAAATATTTGGGTTTATGTTTTCATTATCTAGAAGTTTATTTTGTGATAATTCTTTTTTTTCTTGTAAGAAAGGATTTTCCATTTGTGCTTTATCAATAAATTCAGTCAGTTCAATGTTAGTAAGTTGCAATAATTTAATAGCTTGTTGTAATTGGGGTGTCATAATTAATGACTGGTTTTGTTTAATTTTTAGCTGTTGTGTTAATTTCATTTCAACCTCCACTTTTTTTATTTTGTCAGTGAAGAAATGAAAGCAGGAATATTAGGCAAAGGCAAAATCATAATTTGACAGAAAAATATGACAAAAAAATGACTGAAAATGTATCTTAAAATATTAAAAAATAAACTAGTTACTGTAGAATTGTATTGCTTTATTTTTTAATATTTTAAAAATTTATTTTTTATTTTGAATTATTTTTGTTATAATTTATGAATGATGTCAAATAATTGGCACATATTTTTCTAAATTATTTGAAAGGTACTAATAAAATTTTAAAATCTTCTAAAGAAATTAAAACAGAAAATAAATGTCAAAATTGTCAAATAATTCGTATTTTTTTGCTTAGTGTTGTTTTCATAATTATAATAGCTTTAATTCAAAGTGATAAGTTACATTATTTAAACTTTGTTACACCATTAAATGCGGCCATTTCAATAATATCTTTAGGTTTAATAATGTTCTTTATAAAATTAACAAAATACTTTTTAGAAAAGAAACAAAATTGATTAATTACCGATCACGAACTAGCCTGACATAATTAGGAATAAAACCTGGAAATCTTCCAAAAGTATGGCCAGTATAAAAATTTACAGTCCACAGAAATTTTGGTTGCCATGGATTTTTTTCACTAGTCCAAAAAGACTCTGGGGGGGTATTGGGGAATATTTCTTTATTAATTTTAACTTTCTTACACTTTGTACAAATTAATTTTTCTAATTCTGATCTATTAGGCAATCTCCACTTACCTTTGAGTTGTTCGTTAGCTTGAAATATAACTGTTTCAATTTCACTAAATTTGAGTTTTACAGGGTCTCCAACACATGTTTTATTTTCCCAAACCATTCCAACTGGACAAGTCAACCATTCTAACTTTTGACTTAGGTCGATGACATAATATCCTCTTGAAATAAAATTATTAGCCCATACAGTGTTGATATTTAAGCTTATTAAGAATATTATAAATAATGCACTAACATTGTAGAATGATATTTTAATGAATAACATGAAAGCCTCTGAAAATATTTTTTATTTTAACAACAGTTTGGTCTCATTCTTGCAGAATTTGTGCCTAATATCATTATTTTATATTTAAAAAGGCAAAAAAATGGATATAGCTTCTCTAATTGGTCTAATAGGAACTCTAGGTATGATAGCTGGGGCAATGATCTCATCTGGTGGTTTAGGAATGTTTGTTGACACCCCATCCTTGTTAATTGTTTTTGGGGGAACCTTTTTTGCTGTTATGTATAGATCAACTTTACCAACATTTTTATCATCTTTTGGGACCCTAGTTAAAGTTTTTATGCCAGGCGTAAAAAAACATGATGAATTAATTACACGTTTAACTGAATTAGCAGGAATAGCAAGAAAAGATGGAATGATGGCATTGGAAGGTCAAGAAGTTCCTGATAAATTTTTTGAAAAAGGTTTGCAAATGCTTGTTGATGGAGCAGATGAAACAAAATTAACTGATCAATTAAATAGAGAACTTAAAGCCATGAAGACTAGACATGAAAATAGTACAGGTGTTTTTCAGGCTTGGGTTGATCTAGCTCCTGCGATGGGAATGATTGGAACCTTAATTGGATTAGTTGCAATGTTGGGTAACATGGCAGACCCTAAAGCAATTGGACCCGCTATGGCTGTTGCATTATTAACGACTTTATATGGCGCTATGATTGCTAACTGTATTTTCATGCCTATTGTGACTAAGTTAGAAGGATACTCTGCTCATGAACTCTTATATAGAGAGATGGTAGTTATGGGGTTGAAATTTATATCAAGAGGTGAAAGTCCAAGAAATATTACAGATCAACTAGTAGCAAATTTACCACCAAAAATTCAAGCTCAAATTGAAGAAGCGGCTTAAAAGTTTAGACTAAATAGGATTGTATTATGGCTGAAGCTCAAGTTGAAGAAGTAGAAGAAGAAGAATGTCCTAAATGCCCTCCGAAAGGGGCTCCTGCTTGGATGGCAACATTTGCAGATATGGCAACTCTGTTGATGGCATTTTTTGTTTTGATTTTATCTTTTGCTGAATTTAACGTTCCTAAATTCAAGCAAATAAGTGGTAGCTTAAAAAATGCATTTGGTATTCAAAGAATTGTTCCAGTTGTAGAACAACCAAAAGGTACTACAGTTCTATCTCTAAATTTCAGTCCGTCTCCAGCACCTTCTGTTACAAAGAATTTAAGACAGCAGACATCAGATTCTGAGCAAAAAAACTTAGATCTTAAATCAGAAATAGATGAAGGTGATAGCGCTAAAAGCAATTCTAAAGAAAACTTAGACGCTAAAAAATTAAGTAAAGAAATAATCGACCAAATTCAGTCTGATAATGTAACAGTTGAAACAATAAATGATAAAGTGTTAGTAAGTGTTGATACCGAAAACAAATCATCGGAAGAGATTTCAGAATTAATTAAAGATACAATTAATGCTGTGGAAACAGCGAGAAAGAATACAGGAGCAACTGAAACAGATGTCCTTATAGGAGGTATTGACCAAAATATTAAATCTATGGCCTCCGCAACTCTTGAAAATCAGTCTCTTAAAAATCAAGTCAGCAACCTAGAAAAACAAAATTCAGAAAGTGAAAAAGTAAATCAAGAAAAAAAACAAAAAGCAGAATTTAGTGAAGATCAACTAAGAGTTGCACTAAAACAGGAAATTGGTAAAGGTTTAGCTGAAGTTCAAAGGGAAAAAGACAGAGTAGTTGTTACAGTAGGGTCTGCTGGTGCATTTAGTTCTGGATCAGCAAAGTTAACAAAACAAGCAAGAGCTATAATGCAAAAAATTGCAAAAGTTAGTGGTAAAGGAGCAGGTCAAGTTAATGTTTCTGGACATACAGATGATGTGCCTTTGATTTTTGGAGGTCAGTTCAGAGATAACTGGGATTTAGCTGCTGCAAGAGCTTCTAGTGTAGTTCAGGAGTTATCTAAGGCTAAAACCATTCCTTCTGAAAAATTGAAGGCAATTAGTTTTGGTGAGACAAAACCACTAGAACAAAATGATACAAGAGAAGGAAGAGAAAAAAATAGAAGAATTGAAATTGAAATTAAATATTGATATATAATATACTAAAATTAGATTTATTGGAAACTAACAATGGATGACTCAAATTTATTAGCCAAACTACCTGATGAAGGTTATTCTCCAGAAGCAATAGCAAATTTAGATGGAGCCGTTGAAGAATTTGCTGAATCTTTGCTAGTTATTAAACCAGAGGATGCAAACATTGCAATCTTTCGAAGTCTTCAAATAACAATGACTGGTCGTAAAAGAAGAATAGGTGATTTAGGTAATGTAGAATCACCTGATGATCCAATGAAAATTCAATTAATGATCTATAATAAAGAGCATATTGAAGAGGTGTTGCAATTTATAAAGAATAATGGTTTTCCTGCTAAGAATGAAAAAGGATCCCAATTTATTCATATCAGAGTGCCCAAGCCTTCACGAATGCAATTAGAAGAACTTGGTGATGACGTAGTTAGAAGAACGAATGCAGTTGTAGCACGTTTAGTTAAAATCAAAACTAATACAGGTTTAAGAATTCGAGCTGCTGTGGAAAAAGAATTTATTGATCAACGTATTGCTGGGGTAGCCACAAAAAAAATAGATGTAAATTTAGAAAGATGCACAAAAGAAATTAAGATTATTGGTTTAATGAAGAGAAAAAAAATACTTGGTAGTTTTTTTAAACCTGTTGAAAGGGATGATGTTGATTTACTTAAAATAATAAGCAAAAGATTGAAATTAGAAAAAAGTAAAGTTGTTAATGAAAATCAATTACGTATACAAACTGAGGCCTTAATAAGTGAAAATCAAAATAATGAAACAGTCAACCTCGATGGTGTCTCAACTATTAACCAGAATGTAAGTCCCACCCAAGATACCGTTTCTGTCAATTAAGAGTTAGTTATTGTTCTATATATGGATTATTTCCTTTTCTATAAATAATTCTTAAAGGTAATCCATATAAATTAAAATCCTTCATAATTGATGCAGCTAAAAAACGTTTATAACTATTTTGTAGATTATCAGGACTTGACATAAATACTGCAAAAGTAGGAGGTTTAACATTAACTTGTGTAATATATCTAATATTATTTTTTTACCCTTAAATAAAGGAGGAGGATTATTTTCAATAATAGGAGCTAACCATCTATTTAGTTTTCCAGTTGAAATTCTAATATTTAACCTTTTTTTAATATCTAAAACCATTTCAAATAATTTTTCTATACCTTGATTTTGCAGACCAGATATAAAAACAATGGATATTTTTTTAATTTGAGATAAAGAAATTTTTAGCTTATTGATTATTTCATTTTTAATTATGTTTTTATCTAATACTTTATCCCACATATTTGCTCCAATAATCAAACCTCTCCCTTCTCCAATAATCATACGCGCAATAGTCAGATCTTGTTTATCAATACCTTTTGAAGCATCAATAAGCAAAATACAAATATCACTGTATTTTATAGTTCTTAAAGTATCATTAACCATATCTTTTTCTAATATGTTTATAACCTTTGCCTTCTTCCTTAATCCTGCAGTATCAATAATGGATATTAATTCGTTATTATAATTCCATAAAACCTCTATAGAGTCCCTAGTAATTCCTGCCTCGACACCAGTAACTAATCTTTTTTGACCTATGATTTTATTTATTAATGTAGATTTTCCTGTATTTGGACGGCCAATAATTCCGAGTCTTATTGATGATTTTTTTTCATGAATATTGAAGCCATTATTCTTATCAATTTTTCTATTTTGATATTCTATCTTTTCTTTTAGACAATCATATAAATCAGATAAGCCCTCTCCATGTTCTGCAGAAAAAGGAATAACATTTTCAAAGCCAAGTGAAACACTTTCACTTAAACCCAGCCCTCCCCTTGTTCCTTCGCTTTTATTAACTAAAATAATTATTGGTTTGTCTATTTTTATTAAGCTTTTAGCATACATTTTTTCAATTGGTAAAACACCAACTCTCCCATCTATAACAAAAATAACTATGTCAGAATCTTCAAGGGCTATTAAAGTCTGAGCTTTACTTTCATTTTCAACTTTCTCTTTGAATGCATCATTTATCCCAGCTGTATCAATCAAAGTAAAATTTAGGTCAACTAATGTACCTTTGCCGTATTTTCTATCTCTGGTAACACCAGGTTGGTTGTTAACTATCGCTTTATCTGAACTCACCAAACGATTAAACAAAGTTGATTTGCCAACATTTGGTCTTCCTACTAGTACAATCTTCAACATTTTAATGACCTTAAAGATTTCATAATTGGCATTATTTGTAAGCTAATAATTTTCCTTTTTTAGTGAGGAAAAAGATCTTTTTATCAACTGGGATAGGAGCGAGTGCCAACTCATCAATATCTAGTGTATTAATTTGATTCCCGTTATTAGCATCTATAATGATAATTTTTCCTTCTAAATTAGAAAGTAGAATTTTAGAGTCTGCTAATGTTGGGCCTTTGTATATAGCAATCTTTTTATCTGAAAATAATGAGTTTTCATTGATATAGGAAGGATATTTTTTTTTCCACCTAAGTTTACCAGATGAGATATCAATAGCAGCTAAAAGTCCCATATTTCCATTAACAAAAATAGTTTCACCAGAAAGTGTAGGAGTTTCAATTCCACCCACAGGTATGTTCCAAAGCTCTTCAGATGTATCTATGTCAAAAGCTGCAGTAAAACCTGACTGTGAAACTATATATACTACACCTTCATGATAAATTGGATTAGCAATTATGTCTCCGGAATGAAAAATTTTAGGTAATTGTTTGTTTGAAGAAATATTTTCATTCCACAAAACTTCTCCTTTGTCACCTGAAAGAATAAAAAATGCACCTCCCGTTCCGGGTACTATAATTTTATTTTGAGCTACAATAGGCCTGGCGCTTGTATAAACTGAATTGTAATCACTTCCTAAAAACACACTCCAATTGGTTGTTCCGTTTTCATTATTGATTGATAAAATATTCCCGTCAAAATCACTCATTAATATTGAGTTTTTATAGGTAGTAATTCCACCTCTAATTGGTAAATAATGTTTTTTTTTCCATATAAGCTCACCATTATCACCATTAATAGCTTGAATTTCGTCATAACCATTGTGGGCATATATAGTTACTTTACCGTCATTTGATAATTTACCAGAGAGAGCTGGGGTTCCTATGATTGTATTTTCTAAATTTTTAAAAATTGATTTATTCCAAATAACCTTACCATTATTGGCTTCAATTTTATATAAAGTACCATAATTATTTAACAAAAATAAGTTTTGTGACAAATGTATTGGATCCGGTAAGTAAGGATTTTTATCGTCTATCTTTTGATAAGTGTTAACTTGCCAGCTTTTACTTAAAGGAAATTTTATAAAGGAGTTTCTTAAATTATAGGATTTAGCATTAGATATATTTTTAAAATCTCTAACAACATCAAGTTTAGCATCCTGTTTTTGGTTAATAATAGATAACAATTCATTGTCATTATTAAATATATTTACGGCATTTTGTGGTTTAGTATCTTTGTCAGATGAGCACCCTAAAAAAAGTGCACATATTATAATTAATAAATTTTTATTTTGCATTAGAGATATAAATTTTATTTAAGAGTTCTAGCCTGCTTTTTTGTTCTAAACTAATATTTGGTCTTTTGAGTAAATTTTTAGTTTTAGTATAAGCATCATTCACATTTCCAGATCTTACATACAGCATAATTTCTAATTCTGCTGCCAACAATTGTAATTTGCTAGGGCTATTTAATATTGGTTTTAAGATATTTATTTGCTTATCAAACGTGCTAATATTGTCTTTCATTACACTTAGTATACGAGACAGATCTCTATAATATATATCTATTTTAGTATCTTCATAAATGTTTTGGTAATTTAATGACATTTCATTAATATTACCCTTTTTGTAATTAGTTTCTGCAAGACCAAAAAGAGACAAAATTCTGTAACCTTCATTGTCTTCCGTAGAACTTTTCAAAAACAACTTAAAACTTTCTTCATATTTTTTTTCTTCTAGTTTTTCTAGTGCATTAAAAAATTGTTGTGAACTTACCTCTAATTTTTTTTCACTCCAGATTAAGAAGAGTTGAAAAGAAACAATTAGAACGACTAGAATTAAAAAAAACGAAATTATGTATTTTGAATTTTTTTTCCAAATTTGGACTAATCGATCCTTTTTAAGTTCTTCAGAGACCTCGTCAAAAATATCTGCCATATATAAATCCGCAACAGGGTAATTATTATAAAATTCAATATTATTAGACTTATAACAAAAAAAGATCAAATGAATATCTTTATAATTAGACAATTATATAGTTTCAATTGTAGAATATTATTAAATAGGAAATAATTATGACTATTATCAAGCTTAATGAAAAAGAAAACTTTAATAAAGTTAAGAAGTTGAACTTAAGTAATAGTGCTAGCTTTATTAATAAAAATAATAAAAATTTCATTTTTTTTTCAAAATACGAACTAACATCTATCTTAAATTTATATAGCAAACAAGTTTCTAAAGGATTTTGGAAAGACTATGCTTTAGATAGTAGAGCAAACACGGCCATTTTTTCAATATATAAACATTCACACGATAAACCTATATATCAAATAATTAAAAAAAGTTTTAAAGGCTTTCGAAATATGCCTAATTTTTTTATTATAAAGGATTCTGAAATTATTAACAAAAGTACTGAAATATGTACTATCTTATCAAAATTTGAAAAAAAATTAAGTATAAGGAAACATTTATAATGTAATATATATTTTCAGTTATACAGTTAAGTTATTAGTCAATTTCATTATTAAGTTAAGGAATTAGTATGGACAGAAATACAATTAGTAAAATTCAGAATTATTTAAGAAAATCATTAGGATCAAAGCATATAAAAGTTGAGGGCAGAGAAAACAAAATAGATTCAGCCGATATAACTCATAATGGTGAATTTCTTGGAGTGGTTTTTGAGGATAATGAAGACGGTGAAACTTGTTATCATTTTAATATGACTATACTAGATATAGATTTAGAATAAGTATTGTTATATAGATGAAATTACATCTGTTATAATTAATTTGATTAAAGTTAGATTAATTGGAAAGGTAAAAAAAACTAATATAATTAAAGTTGTTATAGTAATAAAAACATAAGTTTTTAAATTAAAAAAAGAGTAATTTTTTTTATTTTTACTAGACTTAGCTGACAAACTGTTAATAGTTTCTTCAAGGTTTTTTACTTTATCAGAAAGCTCTAGTATTACCTCAACCGCCTCATTGAATTTTTTTGCAATCATACGAAATTGAGCTTCGTTATCATAAGGTAAATTTTCCGATGCCTGTTTAATTGGATTTCGATCATTTTTAATATTTGAATTTTCTATTTTATTATTCTCTAAAGGAGAATTTTCTTTTTCTAATTTTGTTTCAAAATTTACTTCTCTACTGATTACGTCATTTTGCGGCTTTTGAGGAAGGACTTCAGTGGAAGTTTCGGGTGTTTTAATTTCTGATTTAGCTTGATCTAAGACAACATTGTTACTTTCTCTCATCTTCAATATTCTATTTCTTAAATCTAAACTTTCATTCATTTTTTTAAACCAGCTTTTAATATATTAGTTGTTAAATATTACGACTTAATAAATAATTCATTTAATATTATTACATTTGAAATTGAAAAATCCCTCACTTATTAACATTTTTTTTTTCATTTCAATTCCACCTTTTCCACTGTAACCTCCCAAATGACCGTCTGATCGAATAACTCTATGACATGGAATTATTGGAACATACGGATTTTTACCACAAGCGTTAGCTACAGCTCTCGCACATTTAGGTTTATTTAAATCACAAGCAATTTCTTTATAGGTTTTAGTAAATCCCTTTGGGATTTTTAAAATTTCTTTCCAAACCTTAATTTGAAATTCTGTACCTTCGAGTTTCAAAGTTAATTACTCTTTATAAATTTATATAAAAATGATTAATTTTTTTACCATATCTAAATATTATTAATTATTGTCCTCAGTTACAATTTCTTTTTTTTTGGATGAAAGTTTCTTTTTTTTCCATCTAATTCTAGACTGACTTATATATCTTAAATATAACTCTTCTTTCTTTCCATATTCAAAACCAATAGTTTTATTTAAAAAATATCCTCCCTCGATAGGAATATTTATATATAAATATTCCTTTTTATCTCTTTCACTTTTGGTAATAAGATGTGTTTTTTCATTTTCATCAATATTCTTCCAAAATTCTTTCATAGGAATCTTCTCATTAAGAATTTCAGTTAAAGTTTCACTAAAGGTTATAAATTGATGTCTGATAAATCTTTTATTAACTCTTTTAAATTTAGTTACTTTTTTAAAGTTGTTTTTTTTGTATTCTTCATAACATAACTTTGAAATACTAGTAATACGCATTAAACAATATTCACCAGAAAAAAGAGATTTAAGCATTACTCTCTTTTTTTCCAATGGAAAATTACTATCAAATATTTTTGTATATAAACTATAAAATTCTTCGGATTTATAGTTCCAAAATCGCATTTAAAAAATTCCTAACAATTTAAATCATCCTTTTTTTTTATTTAATAGCATCTGAATTGCTAGCAATTAATATTATTTTTATTTACTCCCACTCAATAGTACCAGGTGGTTTAGAAGTAATATCATACGTTACTCGATTTATTCCAGCTACATTATTTATAATTTTAGTAGCTGTTTCACTGAGAAACTCATGATCAAATTGATAATAATCAGCAGTCATACCATCAATTGAAGTTACAGCTCTTAATGCACATACATAATCATAAGTCCGAGCATCACCCATTACACCAACTGTTTTAACAGGTAAAATTACAGTAAAAGCTTGCCAAATTTTATTATAAAGCCCATATTTTTTTATTTGGTCAATGTAAATCTCATCTGCATTTCTTAAAATATTTAATTTCTCGTCAGTAATTTCACCAGGACATCTTATTGCTAAACCAGGTCCTGGAAATGGGTGTCGTTCTATAAATTTATTAGGAACACCAAGTTCTTTTCCAAGTATCCTTACCTCATCTTTAAATAACTCTTTTAGTGGCTCTATTAAAGCTAAATTCATTTTTTTTGGCAATCCACCAACATTATGATGAGACTTAATAGTAACAGATGGTGCACCAGAAAAACTGACACTTTCTATGACGTCGGGATACAATGTACCTTGTGCAAGAAAATCAACTTCTTCAATTTCTAATGCATGTTTCTGAAAAACATCAATAAATAATTTTCCAATTATTTTTCTTTTCTCTTCGGGATCAGTTACACCTGACAAGTTTGAAAGAAAAAGTTGTTGTTCGTTAGCCTCTATCAAGTTGAGTTTAAAATGATCAGTATATAACTTAATTACTTCTTCACTTTCATTTTTTCTCATTAAACCATTATCTACATAAACACACGTTAACTGATCTCCAATAGCTTTATGAATAAGTATTGCAGTCACAGAACTATCAACCCCACCAGATAATGCACAAATTACTTTTTTATCACCAACTTTCTCTTTTATCATGTGAACAGCTTGTTCAAGATAAGCTTTCATATTCCAATCAAATGAAACATTAGCCAACTGAAGAAAGTTTTTTATTAAATTTCTTCCGCTCAAAGTATGTACAACTTCTGGATGAAATTGGACTGCATAAAAGTGTTTTTTTATATCACCAATAATAGCAAATGGTGCATTTTCAGACTCTCCATAAACTTGAAAATTTGAGGGAATGCTTGAAACATGGTCACCATGAGACATCCATACTTGTTCATTATTATCTTTAAAAAGATCTTTTAAGAAACAAATACTTTTATTTTTCTTTTTGACAAACGATTTCCCAAACTCCGAGGTGCCAGAGCCATGAATGACATTACCACCTAGCATTTTCATCATTATTTGTTGACCATAACAAATACCTAAAATTGGAACCCCAATATCAAATATTATTGATGGTGGTGTAGGTGCATTGTCATCTAATACACTTGCTGGACCTCCAGATAAAATAATAGCCTTTGGACCAATAACCTTTATAAACTCATCATTAATTTTATTAAAGGGATGAATTTCACAATAAACTTTTAATTCTCTCAAGCGCCTGGCAATGAGTTGGGTAACCTGACTTCCAAAGTCAATAATTAACACTAGATTATGTTTCATCAACTTACTTTCTATTAAAAATAATTAAACATTATCTCTTTCTTTGAAAGATTGAAATAAAGAAGCCATCCATCTTATGAATTGCCGGGTTTATTGTTATGCTTTTATTTACATTCTGAAAAGGATATTCACTGTTATTTTGTAAAAAAATTGTGTCTTGCCATATGTTATTTAAACTTATTTCAGAAAAATCAGGTTTGATTTCTTTCTTAAATTTTTTAATTTGATCTACTCCCTCTTCTGACAAAAAAGAACAAACTACATATGCTAGTTTACCACCAGGTGCAACCATCAAAGACCCTTTTAAAAGAAGTTCTGCTTGTATATTTACTAATTCTTGAAGTTTTTTTGGACTAAAACTAAATTTTGAATCAGGACTTCTTGACCATGTTCCAATTCCTGAACAGGGTGCATCAATCAATACCAAATCAAATTTTTTTTCTAATCCTGTTACATTCCAATTTGGCTTTACCAGTCGTCTCTCAACATTGTGTACACCTGCTCTCTTTAGCCTTAAACCTGCGTTTAACAACTTTTTTTTATTAGTATCTAATGATAATATTCTTCCCTTATTTTTCATAATATCTGCTAGAATAAGAGACTTCCCACCTGCACCAGAACAAATATCTGCAACTTGCATTCCAGGTTTTACATCAAGTAATATAGAAACTAATTGTGAAGCCTCTCCTTGTATTTCTAAAAATCCTTTCTTAAAAAGTTTATGACCTTCTATTGGAAACCTTTTCGAAAGCCTTATACCTAATGGTGAGTATTTAGTTAGTTGAAGTGGTACTTTAATATCCTTTAATAAATGATGTATTTCATCTCTAGATTTTCCTTGAAGCATGTTTACTCTAATATCAAAAAAACCTTCTTGATTTAGAGATAATGCAACGTCTCTCCATTCCTTTTTAAAACTATTTTTGAGGCTCTTGAGTAGATATTTTGGCAATTCATAAAAAATATGTTCTGGCATTTCTTTATTGTAAAATTCTTTATAATTTAAACGTTTTAAAAAATCCAAATCAACATCATGAAATATTTTTATTTCCTTGTATTTTAAAATAAATAACTGTCTAATTTTAGACGAATTATTACAATAATCTTCATTTAAAAAAAACAATTCTAATATCATTTCTTTTTCAAAAGTTACTTCAATATTTAAATAATCAAGATGCCAATGGATCTTATACCGATGTCTTAAAATATTCCAAAAACTGTTAGAAATGAACTTTCTATCTTTAGAGCCTATATATTTTTTTAATCTAAAATAACTTTGTAATAATTTACGAGCAATTTTGTTGCTTTGGTTAAGTGAATTTAATAATTCTAAAACAGAAAAAATTCGTTCTTGATCAAGCATTAAGAAGGACGATAATTAGGGGCTTCTCTAGTAATAGTAACGTCATGTACGTGACTTTCTTTTAGACCAGCATTACTTATCCTCTTAAAAATACATTTTTTTTGCATTTCATTAATATTTATATTACCCGTATAACCCATAGCTGATTTCAAACCACCTACTAATTGGTGAATTACATTCTGTGCAGGGCCTTTGTAAGGAACTTGGCCTTCAATACCCTCGGGAACTAGTTTTAATGTTTCTATCTCTGCTTGAAAGTATCTATCAGCAGAACCTCTAGCCATTGCTCCTAGTGAACCCATGCCTCTGTAAGATTTATAAGATCTTCCTTGAAACAAAAAGACTTCTCCCGGAGTTTCATCAGTTCCTGCAAGTATAGAACCAACCATAACTGCACTAGCTCCACCTGCTATGGCTTTAGCAATATCTCCAGAATATTTTATTCCACCATCAGCTATTATAGGAATGGAGTTTTTTTTTGCAACTTTGGCACAATCAGTTATTGCTGTTAATTGAGGCACCCCTACTCCAGCCACCATTCTTGTGGTACAAATTGATCCAGGGCCAATACCAACTTTGATACCATTTGCACCTGCATCTATTAATGCCCTTGTTGCATCTCCAGTTGCAACATTTCCTCCAATTAAAGCTATTTGACTTGATAATTTTGAAATTGCTCTAACAGTTTCTAGTACCATTTCACTATGTCCATGAGCTGTATCAACTATTAGAACATCAACTCCTGCATTAATTAAAGCTTCTGCCCTTTTAATTCCATCCTTTCCCACACCAGTAGCTGCTGCAACTCTTAATCTTCCTTGTTTATCTTTACAAGAGTCTGGATGATTTTGTGCCTTTTCCATATCTTTAACAGTTATCAATCCAACGCAAAAATTATCCATGTCTACAACAACTAATTTTTCAATACGGTGTTTATGTAAAAGTTTTCTAGCATCATCTGCAGTAACTGTTTCTTTAACAGTTATGACATTTTTTGTCATAAGTGCAGAAACAGATTGATTAAGATCATTTGCAAATCTAACATCTCTATTTGTTAAAATTCCCACCAATTTATTATTCAAGCCTTCTACAACTGGTATACCACTTATTTTGTATTTTTCCATCAATTTAAAAGCATCACCAAGTGTCTGATCAGGTTTTATTGTTACTGGATTAACAACCATGCCAGATTCAAATTTTTTTACTTTTTTTACTTCTGAAACTTGTTCTTTTATTGAAAAGTTTTTGTGAAGGACACCCATTCCTCCTAATTGAGCCATAGTAATTGCCAACCTGTGTTCAGTAACAGTATCCATTGCAGCTGAAAGTAAGGGAATATTTAACTTTATATCTTTCGTAATAAAAGTTTTAACATCTGCGTCAGCTGGACCGAATTTACTATGTGCAGGTTGTAATAAGACATCGTCAAAAGTGTAAGCTTCTTCTATATTCATATTTTCCAACTAAAGGGTTATTTGAATAATGATATAATTAATATTATTAGTGTAAATTTTATAAACTCCTGATCTTAATTTGCAAAGGTTAATTAATATAAGTTTTATGTTTTATAGCCTATAGCAATTACGTATCCTTCAAATGACTCTTTTCTACTAGCATCAGGTTTAATATGATGCACTCTTGAAAAATGTTTTTTCATTAAAGTTAAAGCTTCTATTTCAGTACCACCTTTAAAACATTTAGCTAAAAAAACTCCATTTTTTTTTAAGTTTTCTAGAGCAAAATCTAGTGCGGTTTCTAATAGATAAGTGGTTCTTATATGATCAGTTTGACGATGTCCTGTAGTATTTGCAGCCATATCTGACATAATAATATTTGGGTTAGAACCAAGAATTTTTAATAATTTTTTACCAACTACTTTATCACTAATATCACCTATAATAGAGATACTTCCAGGTATTTCTTGTGTAGGCAAAAGATCAACGCCTACTACTTTTTCTTCCCCAACAATTGAAGAAACTTTTTGCGAAGCTATTTGAAGCCACCCTCCTGGAGCGCAACCTAAATCAATAACTGATAATCCTGGGGCTAAAAATTTATATTTTTCGTTAATTTGTAAAAGTTTAAAAGCTGCTCGAGACTTATACCCTCTTTTTATAGTTTCTAAAACGTATGGATCATTTAGTTGTCTTCCTATCCAACGAGTACTTGAAGATTTTCTGTTTTTATCTTTTTTAAGTTTTTGTGATAAACCTCTAGAACTTCCAAATGATCCTGGGTTATTTTCGTTAGTCATTTTTTACATCGTGTAATGATTTAAAAAAACAACTCCTCACACCTGTGTGACAAGCTACTCCAGTTTGTTGAATTAGGGCTAATAATGTATCATTATCACAGTCTAATCTTAATTCGTGTAGTCTTTGAAAGTTTCCACTCGTCTCTCCTTTTTTCCAGAGTTCATTTCTTGACCTAGAAAAGTAGTACATGTCCTTAGTCTCAATTGTTTTTTTCACTGATAGATTATTCATCCATGCCATCATTAAAATTGTGCCAGAATGAACACATTGTGCAATGACCGGAACTAATCCATCTTTATTAAATTTTATATCTGAAACATTAAAGCTTTCAGAACTAAGAGTTGTATATATTTGTTTCACCATTTTTATCTTCTTCTAATATTTTTAACAAAATTGGAAAAATCGTTACTAATTCCCATCATAGATGGAACTATGACAAGTACAAGAAAAGCTGTAATACCAAGGCCAAAAACAATCGTAGCCGCCATTGGTATCAAGAATTGGGCTTGGAGTGATTTTTCGAATAAAAGTGCTGACAATCCTCCTATTGTAGTGAGTGATGTTAATAGAACAGGTCTAAATCTATCTACTACTCCAGCGATTATTGCTTCATCGATTACTTTATTATTCTGATAGTCTTTATCATTTTGATCACGTAAATCGTCAAACCTTCTTTCAATAGTTGATACTAAAATAATAGAATTATTTACAACAATTCCAGCTAAAGCTAAGAGAGCAAACATAGACAAAATTGACATTGTTAGCCCTAATAAATAATGACCAAGCACCGCTCCAATAAAAGCAAATGGTATCATTATCATTATTGAAAAAGGTCTTGTCCAAGACTTAAATACCCATGCTAATATAAAATAGATTAATAATAAGCCTATAATTGAACCAATTTTCATATCTGCAAAAGTTTCTTTCTGTTCTAAATCTCTGCCATCAAATCTATAATTTAGATTATATTTTTTAGCAATTTCAGGTAATCCATTATTCAACAAAAATTGTCTTGCTTGAGAAGTGTTCATCAATGCTGGAAATAAATCACCAGAAATAGTCACTTCTCTAAAACCATTTTTTCTATTAATGGAAGCAAATGGTATTTTTTCATTTATTTTAATGACCTCTTGAAGCTTAAAACTAGTACCTAAAGGGGTAATAATTCTTAAGTCATTTATCATATCCGTAAGCTTTTCTGTTTCAGACAACTTTAATCTAACAACTACTTCTTCGTCTGCTTTTGGAAACTCTGAAATTATTATTCCATTAATAGCTGATCTTACTTGCTCTCCTATATCTGAGATGGATAGACCAAGTGATTGTCCTTTATTGTTTAAAGATAGAATCCTTTCTTGAACTCCAAACTCAAGATTATCGTTTAAAGATGTTACGCCAGGGATTGTTCTTGCAATTTGAATTAATTCATTAGATGCAATCTTAAGGGTTTCTAATTTTTCTCCTTGAAATCTAACATCTAAATCTCTTCCGGGAGGTCCACCACTTGGAGATCTAATAGTTAATTTATCTAAACCCTCAACATATTCAATATTATTTTTCCATTCTTTTATAAACTGATTTGTTCGTATTTTTCGTTTATCGGCTGTTTTTAATTCAACAACCACGGAACCTAATAAGTCACTTCCCTTAGAGCTTGGTACACCCCCACCTGAAAATGATGTTCTACCTCCAATAGTTGACATGCTAAATTTCACTAGATCAGGAGATGTTGAAAACTTTTTTGAAGTTTTAATCAAACCTCCTTCTATTTTTTTTACCATCTCTTCAGTTTTAGATCTAGTCGTTCCAGAATGCATTTTAAAATTAGCAATAATTATATCTGCCTCAGGGGTTGGAAAAAAACTAAACATTACACGTCCGCCAGACATCATTCCCACAGAAACTATAAACATGCCAATGGCAACCATAAAAGTTACATATCGATAGTTAAATGTTAATGATATGAATTTTTTAAATGTACCTTCTTGAAAAGCCATAAATTTTTTATCAAACCATAGTCTGAATTTACCTTCCTCAACTGTCTTTTTATCAAAATGTGCTAAATGTGCTGGTAAAACAAGAAAACATTCAATTAAACTAGCAACTAAAACAGCACATACTACCCAAGGTATAGCTGCAATTATTTCACCTATAACTCCTTTAACCATAAATAAAGGTATAAATGCAGCCACTGTAGTTAACATCGCTGATATTACAGGCATCGACATGCGTGTTGCAGCAACAACTGGAGCCTGTGAACTATTTAGTCGTCTCTTAGTTTTTAAATATGAAGAATGTTCCCCTACAACGATTGCATCATCCACTACTATACCAAGGGCCATAATAAGACCAAATAAGGATATCATATTGATTGATTGACCTGAAACTAACATTACGCCAAAAGTAGCAAGAAAAGCTATTGGAATACCCAAAGCTACCCAAATGGCAGTATTTCGACTTAAAAATAGAAATAATACGGCTAAAACAATGCAAAGACCACTAAGTCCGTTCTTGACTAATAGTGTAATTCTTTCTTGGATAAGGTTAGCTGCCGTATTATAAGTTTCAACATTAACTCTATTTCCAATAATATTTTTAGATTCTGAAATTACTTTATTAACATTTTCCGATACTTCAAGAGCATCGCTAGTTTTACTTCTTCTGACCCATAATTCTACAGCAGGATTATTGTTAACAAATTTTAATATACTTCCTTGTTCGAGAGTAGAGGATATTCTGGCTACATCTTGAAGGATGATCCTACCCCCCGAAATCGTGTTTTTAAGCTCTAATTTTTTGAACGTTTCTACTAATCTTTTTTCACCTGCGGTTCTGACCCGCAGTGACCCATCGGCATAACTACCTCCTGAAACATCCTGAGTTTCAGATTTAATTAGATTAGCAATTTGATTAAATGATAATTTCAACCTTGCTGTTTCTATCTGAGGTATTTCAATCAATATCTCTTCTTTGGGAAGACCTTGGATGTCAACCTTATCTACACCAGAATTTAGAAGTACTTCCTTAAGTTTTTTTGATATTAATCTCAATTCTGATAAAGGAATATTTGCTGATAAAACTATTCTTGTAACTGTATCAAAAAATTCCCCAACAACTATTTTGGGTTTGTCTGCTTTTTGAGGAAAATTTATTCTGGATACAGCAGTTTCAATATCTGTCCTCCCTTTTTGCATGTCATAACCATAGTTAAATTCAACTTGTGTAATACCAACACCTTCAACGGATTTTGATAATACTTTCTTGACACCTGAGATAGGTCGTAGTTCTGGTTCCAATAATTGAACAATATTTTTATCTATTTCTTCAGCTGTAGCTCCAGCCCAATTTACAGAAACTGCTACAACCTCAACTTCAAAGTTAGGAAAAAATTGCTTATTCAACCTACCAATAGAAAGTAAGCCAACTACAATCATTAATATCATTATTATGTTTGCAGAAGTCCGATGCTCTACAAAAAACTTTAAAAAACCAGACTCTTTAAACTGTAACAAAATTTCATCCTAAAGTTTTAATATTTTTGAAAATTAATTTAAAATTGTAACTTTTTGATTATTTAAATTATCGGGCATTCTTGTTGTTATAATCAAATCATTTTCTGAAATATTTCCGTCAACTAAAATAAATCCTGAACCTTTGTATATTAAGTTAACCTTTTTTTTCTTTGCAATGCCGTTATCTACAAAATATATGTTTTCACCGTATAGAGAAGTTTCAGGCAATTTAAATATATTTTTAAAATTACCTACTGGATAATTTACACGAACAAAAGTACCAAGAGGGATATAATTACTTTTATTCTCTACAATATTAATTTTTGCAAACAATTTTCCTCCACCTTCTTCTTCATTTGTTTTTCCATCTGTTCTTTCAATTTTAGCTTTTATATTTTTTAGAGGGGTATTGCCTCCCTCCCATATAACATCAATAGACTTTCCAATTAGATTGTCTGAATTTGAATATATTTTTGATGGTATAACAAACTCAACTTCTAAATCTTCTGTAGAAAATATATTAGCTAATTTTTCATTACTTGAAATAAATTGTCCTTTATTAATTTTAACATTATATAGTCTACCATTATATTTTGCTCTTAAAATAGTATCAGACAAATCTTGCTTTGCTTTTTCTAAAATAATTTTGGATCTATTAAAATCTGACTTGTTTTTTGATAAGAGAATTAACTCATTATCATATTTGTTCTGCGATATAACTTTTGTTGATAGCATAGACTTATATCTTTTTATTTGTCTTTTTCTAATATCTAACTGTGAAGCTAGTTCTTGTGTTTCAAAATTTAGTTTTTTTATTTCAAGCAAGAAGCGTGTTTGATCTAGTTTTGCTAAAATTTGTCCATTTTTTACATAAGCACCATTTAAAAAAGAATTAGATATAAAATTAACTCTACCAGAAACACCAAAACGAAGATCGCCAATCCTTGAAGAAACAATTTTTCCATATGCATCAGATGATGGAGTATATTCATGTCTCTTAGTTTTAACCACTTTTACATAAAAAGTTTCTTCTTCAACTTTTGAAGGCTTTGCAAGTGGTTTTGAAGATACTAAATACTTATAACTAAATATACTTATTCCTAAAACTAAAAAAAACATAAAAGTTTTAAGACTAAATATTTTGGACAACATTTTAACTTTCCTAGAAATACTTTAATTTCGATTATTTATTATTGGCATCTCGATCAAAAGACAAATTTTTTAAAATTTAATTATTATTTTTGTTAATTTCTTAATCAGTATAATCCTAATTTAATCAGTTCGGCATTTATATTATCTGGTAAGTTTTCACCTGTCTCTTCATCTAAATTTAAGTCTCTTGGAATATCCTCCTCTAAATAATATCTCCAGCCTTGAAAGGGTTTCATAGGAGTGGGAATTACTCTTATTAGTTTTTTGTCTAATTCAATTTCACACCCTTTGCTACCATCACTTCGAATAACTGATAAAATATCTAATATTTTCTGCCGGACTAAAACTTTTCTTTTGATAATCCAAAACATTGAACCAGTTTTAATTAAATCTTCTCTTTTTTTTGGCATGTTTCTTGTAGTATGTAATATTGTGCCATAAGTTTCTTTAATCATTTTTTGTCTTACATAAAGTCTTTCAATTGTTTCGATACCGACTGCTATTTTTTTTAAATGATAAGACACAACTAATAACCCAAATTACAATATTACTAAAGCCGATAAACCTAAAAACGTAAAGAAACCTATGACATCAGTCGCAGTTGTTAAAAAAACAGAGCTAGAAATCGCAGGATCAATTTTAAATTTTTCTAGTGTTAGCGGAATTAAAGTACCTAGAACACCCGCAAACAACAAATTAGCGATCATTGCTAATCCCATTATTATTGCGATTTCTTTATCACCAAACCAAAGATAAGCTAAAACAATAGACAAAAGAGCGAATAAAAAACCATTAATCATACCTACCCATGTTTCTTTTAAAACAAATTTTTGAAGATTGCTATAATTTAGCTGCCTTGTCGCTAATGCTCTTACTGCAACAGTCACTGTCTGGGTTCCTGCATTTCCTCCCATTGATGCAACAATTGGCATGAGAACAGCTAACGCAACTAATTTTTCAATTTCTTCCTGAAACAAACCTATAACTGAAGATGCTAAAACTGCAGTAAACATGTTTAGTATAAGCCATGAAAAACGGCCTTTAGCAGTTTCTAAAAAAGATGATGTTATTGAAAGATCACTTACACCAGTCAGACCTTGTAAATCTTCTTCGGCTTCTTCATTAATTACGTCAACAATATCATCTACAATTATTACACCAAGAAGCCTATGTGCATTATCAACAACCGGCATGTTTACTAGACCATATTGCTGAAATAGAAGAGCTACTTCTTCTTGGTCAGTTTCAACATTCACATTTCTTGGTTTTAATTCCATTAAATCATTTAATCTCACAGGTCTTTTAGCAGATAATAGTTTAGATAGGGAGATAACTCCCATCAATCTATGTGCAGGATCAACAATGTAAATTGAATAAAAACTATCCTCTTCATCTTGTGGATTTGCTCTCATATGGTCAATTGTCTGCCCTACTGTCCAATTTCCAGGAAAAGCCAAAAATTCCCGTTGCATCAGCCTTCCAGCTGAATACTCAGGGTATGACAGAGCCTCTTCAACTAAAATTCTGTCAGCTTTTGGTAGTTGTTTTATAACTACATTTCTATCTTTTTCTTCTAACTCTTGAAGTATTTCAACAGCATCATCTGAATGTAATTCAGGAATTGCCTTTGCAAGAACTTTAGGGCCAAGAATATTAAAAACTTTTTCTTGAACATTATGATCAAGATAAACTAAAACCTCTGGATCAAGTGATCTTCCAAGAATAGTTAGGAAAATATTTAATTTTTCATTATTAAGTCTTTCTAACATGTCCGCTTGATCAGCTGGATGAAGTGGTTCGATTAACTTTTTTAAACTTATTCTATTTTTTTTATTAATGGCATTTAAAATAGCATCTTCAACAATTGGAGTAAGACCATATAAACTTTTAAAGTTTGCATCATTAGTTGAAACTAAATTTTCATCAAAATTTGTTTTATTTTTATTATGATCCATTACTTTCCACACGAAAATTCATTATTTCATATAAATAAATCCCCAGTTCATTAAATTTATTTATTTATTTTCTGAATCAACTTCAGCAAATACTTCTCTAATATGCCTAAGTGACTCCAAACCTGCAGGAGCTCCACAGTATATTGTAATCTGTAAAACGATATCACGAATTTGTAATCTAGTTAATCCATTATTCAAAGCACCTCTGACATGTAATTTAAATTCATGCGATCTATTAAGAGCGGCAATCATGCCTAAGTTAACCAATGATCTATCTCTATCTGACAGATTTTCTTTGTTCCAAACTTCACCCCAAGCATATTCAGTTACTAATTTTTGCATATCTGCACCCAATTCGTCTGCTGAGGCAAGTGCTTTATCTACATATTCATTTCCAAGTACTTTCCTTCTTTTTGCTATTCCTTTTTTAAAAATTTCACTTTCCATTTTTATCTCCTAAGTTGCATTTTTAATTATTAAATGAATGCCACATAAAAATAAAGCCACATGACTAATGTTGTAAAATAAATTATCAGAAAGTTTTAAATTCAACCACTTACCTAAAAATATACCAATAGGGAGAACAGGAATTAAAAGAAAACTCAAAAAAAGTGA
>QBZS01000019.1:0-23631 GCA_003279355.1 SAR116 cluster bacterium AG-335-N04 | reverse complement strand
AAATTTAGCTTTTTAATTGTTACGAAGGAGTTGGATTTTCCACTTAAAATGTATTTATAGAAAAAAGTAAAATGTATTTGAAGTTTTTCTTATAATTAATCTTGTGATTTTTTTCTCAACTTTGGTTGTATTTTTTATATCTTAAAATAAAGTAAATTTGTTATTTAGTTACAAAATTATATAATAAGGTAAACAATTAAAACACATTAGGAGTTTGTTTTGAATGATGGAGAACAACTCTGGGATATACCAAAGAAATTAGTTTTTCATGGTAACTTTGATCTAAAAAACAAGCGACCTAATGTCCTACTTCTTTTACCAAAGACAAAAGGACCAATCGGTATAAAAAAATTTAAAAAATTAATAAAAGATAATTTCAACTTACTCGAATATGACGATGTCGCAACAGAGGAATTAGGCATTTTAAACACACCTGCTGTAACTTCTATTAAAAACAAAGCTTTAGCTGTAAATATTGCTTTGGAAAAATGGAAAGGAATTAAGTTTCATATTATATGTCATTCTACTGGTTGTGGTTTAGGAACATTTATAGCAAAGCAAAATATTGAAACTTGTAAGAGTATTGTTTTAATAAGTCCATGGAACAAAACAGACAGAGAGTTTTCTTTATTGCAAAAACAAAGAATAGAAAATTCTAAAACTCTGGAAACTATTACGTATCTTAAAAGCGAATATAATCTTTTATACTCCAATAAATATATCCAAAAATATAAGTTACAATTTAATGAATATATACAAAATCAAAAAAACAAAAATGTTGATACTGTTAATATAGAAAAGCGACTAAAATCCATTTTGGATTGTAATGTTGGAGACGAACTCCATACACTTAAACTACCAAAATTATTTATCAATGCTCTAGATGACAAATTAATGAAAGTATATCATGGCAAAGAACTTCAAAAACGCTGTATTAACTCAGAATTAATTACTCTTAATAATGGAGGTCATATGCTAACAGAAACGCGAACAAATGAGCTAATTACACGTATAAAGAAGTTTTTAAATCCCATAGGAAGATAATATGAGTGTTGATCCAAATTTATTAAATAATATTCACAGTCACATTTCTATTGATGGATTAGTAATAGCAAAGTTCTCTAGATCAGTTTTTGAAGAAATGCAGCTTGGGAAAATAACCGCTGCAAATTGCACCTGTAGTGTCTGGGAAAACTTTAGTGAGACTATTGATAAATTAACAGTTTGGAATGAACATTTTAGAAAAAACAGCGATATTATTTGTCATGTAAAATCCTCAACTGACATTATCAAAGCACATAAGGATGGAAAAGTTGGGATAATTCTTGGATGGCAAAATACAAGTGCTATAGAAGATGATATAAATAAACTTGAAATTTTTTATGATTTGGGAATTAGAGTAGCTCAACTGACATACAATACACAAAATCTAGTTGGTTCTGGTTGTTGGGAAACAAATGATGGAGGTTTATCAGATTTTGGTAAAGATGTAGTTAGTGAGATGAATAGACTTGGTATTTTAATTGATTTGTCACATGTAGGGCCAATTACAAGTTCAGATGCAATCAAATTTTCAAAATCACCTGTAGCATATACTCATTGTTGCCCAGCAATCAAAAAACATCCAAGAAATAAAACAGATGATCAACTCAAGGAAATCGCTGCTAAAGGTGGAATGATAGGGTTTGCAAGTTACACTCCTTTTTTACCAAAAGGTACTGATAGTAATATTGATGACTGCGTTGAAGCTATGGAATATATGATTAACATTGTAGGAGAGAATAGTGTTGGCATAGGAACAGATTGGGTTCAAGATCAGGATATAGCATTTTTTGAATACTTACAAAGAGACAAAGGAACAGGTAGATTTGTTTCAACACCTTACAAAGTTGTGCCACCTATGCCAAAGGGAATTTCAAAACTGAGCCAATTTCAAAACTTTGTGCTAGCAATGAAAAGAAGTGGATGGAAAACAAAACGAATTGAGAAAGTACTGGGAAAAAATTGGTTTTTATTTTTTAAAGAAGTGTGGAAATGAATGTTATATTGAATAAATTAATAATTAGTTTTTTTATATCATTTAATATTCGTAAATAGTAAGCTTTTAGAATGGTGATCCCTAGGGGATTCGAACCCCTATTGCAGCCGTGAAAGGGCTGAGTCCTAACCATTAGACGAAGGGACCACTTATTCAATTCATTAGCTTTAATTTTGAGAAAAATCAAGTAACTTCTGCATAAATAATATCATCTAACATAAGCTCAATAGATTTTGTATTATTCCATGTATTAACGTTTAATGTACCTAAGAAATCAAAATTAATGTTTTCATAATTATCAAATACTTTGTTCAAAGCATTACTGATAAGATTAAATTTTTTAACTTTTAATTTTTTTGACGAACCATCATTAATATAAAAAGAGGCATGTTCATTATTTGAACCAAACCTTCTAAAGGATGTGATTTTGGAATTAGGTATAATAAATTTAGGTTCTTCCATACCTAGACCCCATGGACCTAATTTTTCCAGCCAATCTACCACTTCTAAAGTACAAGCAGATATTGGCATTACAGAAGTTGCAATATATGAAACCTTTAGGATTTCAACATTCATTAATGTAGTTACCTTTTCATTTATATATTTACTAAAATTATTTATCTCATTAGAATCAATTGTAAATCCAGCAGCCATATCGTGACCTCCACCAGAATTAATTATATTTAAACTTAACGCCTCTAAAATTATTTCTCCTAAAGGAATACCATGAATTGATCTCCCAGATCCTTTACCTATTCCATCTTGATTAGTAGCAATTATACAAACGGGTCTATTATATAATTCCTTCATTCTACCAGCAACTATACCTATAATACCTTCATGAAAATCATTACCATAAACAACTAAAGCAGGTGGAACCTCACTATTATTTTCCAAAATTATTTTTTCAATCTTTCCTACAATTTTACTTTCTAATTCAGTAGTTAAAAATCTTCGCTTTTTATTTAAATCATCTAACTTACTTGCAATTTCAAAAGCTTTATTTTCATCAGTCTCTTTTAAAAGATATACACCTAGTTCGCTATTACCAATTCGCCCCCCAGCATTAATTCTAGGACCTAATGAAAACCCTAAAGCTTGAATATTTGGAGCACTGCTTAATTTACTAATATCTGAAAGAGCTTTGATGCCAAAATTTTCTCTTTTTTTCATTATTGAAAGGCCTTGCTTTACGAATGCCCTATTTAATTTAATTAGAGGCACTACATCACAAACAGTTCCCAATGCTACGAGATCTAAAAATTGAAACAAATCAGGTTCCTTTTTATTTTTAAAAAAACCTTTTTTTCTAAGTTCCCTATTAAGTCCAATAAGAAAAATAAATGTCACTCCTGCTGCACACAAATCTTCATATCCTTTATGATTATCAGCTCTTTTAGGATTAATGATTGCGTAAGCAGGGGGTAATCTTATGTCTGGGATATGATGATCAATAACTATTAAATCTATATTAACATAATTCATTGCTTGCAAAGGTTCAAATGATGAAATACCACAATCAACAGTTATAATTAATTCCGAACCTTTTTCATGAAGAGATTTTAAAGCTTTTTCATTTGGACCATAGCCTTCTAAAAATCTATCAGGTATATGAATGAATGTTTTACAACCACATTGCTCTAGATAACTTGATATCATAGCAGCAGATGTTGCTCCATCTACATCATAATCTCCAAAAATTCCAACCGGACGCGAGTTTATGACTTCATCCACCAACCTTTTGACACCTTTTTCTAAATCTTTAAATAAAAAGGGTTCTGGGAGAAGATTTTTCAGCTTTGGAGTAAAAAAATTATCAAAATTATCTAAATTTATTTCTTTAAACATTAAATAAGGAGAAATAAAATTTGGTAAATTATATTTTTGAGATAAATAGTCTACAAATCTTCTAGTAAAATCATCTAAAACAATAATTCTCCAATCAGCATTACTTACTGATTTTTTAGAATTGTATAAAATAGTTTTGGACAAATTAAAAACTTATTAAAATTTTACGAATAAATGCTTAAGCAAACAGGTTTAGTAATAACACCATCTAATTTTATTATCGACGTCAATGCATCTTCTAAAACTGAATTATTAGCTTTGTGAGTAATAATTACTAACTCTGCTGTTTTATCTTCTTGGTTTGATTTTTGGATAACACTTTCAATAGATATATTATAATCTTTAAAGATAGATGTTAAATCAGCAAGAATACCGGATTTGTCCACAACATTTAGCCTTAAGTAAAACTTATATTTTTCTCTATAAGGTGTTGTTTTAAAATTGACTTTTATATCACAAGAGTTTCTGCCAAATGAAAATAACTTAGTTCCGTTAGCAATATCTACTATATCTGCCAGTACAGCTGAGGCTGTAGGTTCACCCCCTGCTCCAGCACCTGATATCATAACAGAGCCAGCTAGGCTTGATTCAATTTGAACGGCATTAATAACACCAGAAACATTAGAAAGACCAAAGTTCTTTGCAATCAGCCAAGGTTTAACTGAACAAAATAGTTCTTCTTTACCTTTAAGATCTTTTGATATTAGAGAGTTTCCTAATAATTTTATCTTATAACCCAAATCATTACAGTACTTTATATCATTAAGTGAAATTTCTCTTATCCCTTGTATTGATAAATCTTCTAAATTTGGCATTTTCCCATACGCCAAAGCAGATAAAATGATTGTTTTATGAGCTGCGTCTATACCATCTATATCAAAAGAAGGATCAGCCTCCGCATAACCTTTTTTTTGAGCATCAGCTAAGACCTCTTCAAATCCTTTTTCAGCCACTTCCATCTCTGATAAAATATAATTTGCCGTACCATTTAGTATTCCGGTTAATTTTGTAATATCATTTACAATTAGACCCTCTCTTATAAGCTTTAAAATAGGAATACCTCCAGCTACAGATGCTTCAAAGGAAAAAAATAAATTATTTTTTTCGGCTAATTCAGCAAGTTGCTTACCATACTTTGCTATTATAGCTTTGTTGGCTGTAATTAGAGATTTTTTATTTTCTAATGCTGTAAAACATAGTTTTTTTGCAACTCCTTCATCACCACCTATTAATTCGACTATGACGTCAATATCTTGAGAACAAGCCATCTTGAGCGGATCATCAAAAAATCTAATACCACTCACGTCAATTTTTCTTTTTTTATTTTTTGACTTTGCTGAAACTGCTACTAATTCAAATTCAAAAAGATTTTTTTGTACTCTGAAACCTTTTATAAGTTGATAAGCAACCTCTTCACCTACATTTCCAAGACCTGCAATTCCAATTTTTAAAAGGCTCATCATTTTTATCCTTTGTTATTTTATAAATACTTATATGATATATTTAAAATAAAAAAAAGGTGCGCAAAGCACACCTTTTGAATAAAGTCGAATAAAATCTATCTTTTAGAAAATTGAAAGCTTTTTCTTGCTTTTGCTCTTCCGTATTTTTTACGCTCTACAACTCTAGAATCTCTTGTAAGCATACCTGCAGTTTTAAGTGGTTTTCTTAGTTCGGGCTCAAATAAGCTCAGGGCTCTGCTCAAGCCATGTCTAACTGCACCAGCTTGTCCTGACAAGCCTCCACCTTTTACTGTAGCAATGACATCGAACTGGTCTTTACGCTCTGTTATATCAAAAACAAAATTAAGTTGCATTTGTAAGACAGGCCTAGCAAAATAGTTAATCATATCTTTCCCATTAATTAAAACCTTTCCGGTACCTCTTTTCACCCAAACTCTAGCTGTAGACTCTTTTCTTCTACCTGTAGCATATGACCTTCCAAGTTTGTCCATTTTAGGTTCAATCTGGATAACCTGATTTTCTTCATTTTCTTTTAATTTAGATAAATCACTTAAATCATTAATTTCTTTGTTTTCTTCAGTCATAATTAAACCTTTAACTATTTTTTCTATTCATAGATTTTACATCTAAAGATTGTGGAGATTGCGCTTTATGTGGATGATTGCTACCAGCATAAATATATAGCTGTCTCATTACTTGACGTCCTAAAGGACCACGAGGGATCATTCTTTCTACTGCTTTACGGATAACTCTATCAGGAAATCTACCATCTAAAATCTTATCAGCCTTTCTTTCCTTGATACCTCCTGGATAACCTGTATGCCAAAAATATGTTTTTTGAGATCTCTTATTTCCTCTTAAGAGAACTTTTTCACAATTTGTAACAATTATATTATCTCCACATGCCATGTGAGGAGTAAAGCCAACCTTATGCTTGCCTCTTAATCTATTTGCAATAATAACTGCTAAACGTCCTAAAACCAAACCTTCTGCGTCAACAATAAACCAATCTTTAGTTATGTCTTTAGGCTTAGCCGAATAAGTAGCTTTTAAGGCCATTTGATTTCCTTTTGAAAAGTTTGAGTACATTTAATTAAACTAAGGAACATCTAACCCTTTTATTTTTATCAGTCAATCAAAATTTTTAATTATTATTTATTATTTTCAATAGCTTAAAACGATGAGTATCATAATACCACATTAAAAATATAAACAAAGAATCCTAGATTAAATCAATAAAAAACATTATATTTATTTTTTATGACTTTTAATTAATTTTCAACTAATAAGACAAAGAGTTTTTTATGGATAATGATGCTAAATTCAAAAATATTTTGAAAAATATTACAGATGGTAATGAATTAAATACCACACAAAGTAAGTTAGCTTTTGAGATAATAATGTCAGGAGAAGCTACTGACGCTCAAATTTCATCATTTTTGACTGCTGTAAAAATGCAAAGTCATAACCCAATAGTTATTGCTGCAGGTGCAGAAATACTAAGAGAAAAATGTTTAAAAGTTCCATCAAAAAAGGATACAATAGATGTAGTTGGAACTGGTGGTGATAATTTAGGAACGTTGAACATTTCTACTGCAGTATCTTTCGTAATAGCTGGAACTGGCGTGCCAGTTGCAAAACATGGTAATTATTCCGCAACTTCTAGGTCTGGTGCTGCTAATGTTCTAAAATCTTTATCAGTTAATATAGACTGCGGAATAGATACAGTAGAAAAATGCTTAAATAATATAGGTATATGTTTTTTGTTAGCACCAAAACATCATTCTGCAATGAAATATGTTGGCAAAATAAGACAAGAAATTGGAATTAGGACTATATTCAATTTACTTGGTCCATTGTCTAACCCTGCTTTAGTGAAAAGACAATTGTTGGGTGTGTATGATAAATCATTAATTTCACCGTTTGCAGAATCTTTAAAAAGGCTTGGGTCAACACATGCGTGGATAGTTAACGGAAGCGATGGATTAGATGAGGTAACTATTACAGGTAAAACTTATTGTGCAGAATTAAAAAATGGTGCAATTAGAGAGTTCACGATTAATCCATCTGACATAGATATTCCTGTAGCTAACATCAATGAAATTGTTGGAGGAGAACCAACAGAAAATGCAAAGGAAATAATTGAATTATTTAATGGTAAAAAAAGTACTTTTAGAAATGTAGTTGTATTAAATTCAGCTTCAGCTTTGGTTGCAACAGGTCATACCAAGTCCCTACAAGAAGGTGCAAGTATGTCTATTAATTCGTTGGATAATGGAAAGGCTTTAAACAAATTAAATGAGTTAATTGAAATGACAAACAGTTAAGGTTTAAAGAAACTGATGATTACAAAATTACAAGAAATTATAAACTATAAAAAAGAAGAGTTTTCTTATAGAAAAAGTCAGATAACAGATTTTGAATTGCATTCAATAATAGATAAACAAAAAAAACCAAGAGGCTTTATTAACAAACTTAATGATCCAAAGAAATTAAACTTAATTGCAGAAATTAAAAAAGCATCTCCAAGTAAAGGACTTATTAGAAATGATTTTGATCCTTTACAATTAGCGAAATGCTATAGAGATGGTAGTGCTTCGTGCTTGTCTGTTTTAACTGATGAAAAATACTTTCAAGGAAATAATAAATACATAAACATTATAAAAAGAGAAGTTGATTTACCAATCTTAAGAAAAGATTTTATAGTCGACCCTTGGCAAATAAAAGAGTCAAGATCACTAGGAGCAGACTGTATATTATTAATAATGGCAGTTTTAACCTTAAATGAGGCGATTATGTTAGAACAAGAAGCAAAAAATTTTGGAATGGATGTGTTAGTAGAAACTCATACAAAGGAAGAAATAAAAATGGCTAATAAGCTTGATACCTTATTAGTTGGTATAAATAATAGAAATCTTAAAACTATGAAAGTTGATATGAATAATACTTTAAAATTAAAAAGTTTTATTAACCCTGATAAAATTATTGTAGCCGAAAGTGGTCTAACAAATAATTTAGATTTACAATTACTCAAACAAAACGGAATACAAAATTTTTTAATTGGAGAGAGCTTAATGAAAGAAGAAGATTTAACTTTAGCAACAAAAAAAATATTGGGGTTAATGAATTGAATAAAAATAAATTAACCCATTTAGATGGCGATGGAAATCCATATATGGTTGATATCAACAAAAAAGAAATGACAGAAAGAGTTGCAATTGCATTTGGAAAGATAACAATGCAAACAGAAACTCTTCAAAAAATACTAGATATAAATATAAAAAAAGGAGACGTACTAAATATTGCTAAAATAGCAGGAATAATGGCCGCAAAGAGAACTGACCAATTGATACCATTATGTCACACCATACCTTTATCCTATGTTAATGTTGATTTGAAACCTGAAATAAAAGAATCATGTATAAATATAAAAGCTGAAGCAGCCTTAGTTGGCAAAACTGGTGTTGAAATGGAAGCTTTTACTGCTGTTTCAGTCGCTGCACTTACGGTTTATGATATGTGTAAAAGTATTGACCGAAAAATGGTTATATCTGATATAAAACTTATTCATAAATCAGGTGGAAAATCTGGAGAGTTTAATGCAAAAGTCTAATTTGTTATCATTAGACGAAGCTATCAAGAAAATTAAATTAAGTTTTGATAAGATTAGCTCTGAGGATGTTTTTATCCAAAATGCTTTAGGTAGATGTTTGTCAAAACCAGTTATAAGTAATATAGACAATCCAAAATATAATGTATCTTCCATGGACGGTTATGCTATAAATTACAATAATTACGTAAAAATAAATGAAGAAATTACGAAGAAGCTAAAAGTAATCGGAGAGTCTTCTGCTGGAAATTCATTCTCAAAAAAAATTGAAGGACTAGAAACAGTTAGAATTTTTACTGGCGCTAAATTACCTTCAGGAAGTGATACAGTCATTATCCAAGAAGATGTTAGAAATTCATCAAATAAGAAATATATTGAAACAAAAATTAATATCAAAAAAAATCAGTTTGTTAGAAAAAGAGGTTTGGATTTTAAAAAAAATGAAATTCTTTTTAACGAAGGTATAGTAATTAAGTCTCGACATATTGGTTCCATTGCTATGACTGGCCAAACTTGGTTAACTGTTTCAAGAAAGCCAATTGTTTCAATATTATCTACTGGAAATGAAATTATAAAAGTAGGAGAAACACAAAAAAAAGACCAAATACCAAATGGCAATAGTCTTATGCTTGCTTCAATGATTCAAGAATTTGGTGGAATCCCAAAAATATTACCTGTTGCTGGTGATAATGAATTAGATATTTATAAAATTTTAAAAGACGCTAGTGATTGTGATTTAATTGTTACTACAGGTGGTGTCTCAGTTGGTAAATATGACCTTATTCAAAAGGCATTAAAAAATTTTGAAAGTAACAGAACTGAATTTTGGAAAATTGCTATGAGACCTGGGAAACCATTATTATTCTCAAAAGTAAATGGTACTCCTTTAATAGGGCTTCCTGGAAATCCAGTTTCATCAGGAGTTTGTTCTCTAATTTTTGTTAATACTGCTATTAGGACAATGTTAGGAAATACTAATAAATTTCCAATATTTGAAAAAGCTATTTTGAGCGGAGAGTTATCACAAAATGATCAACGTTTTGATTTTGTTAGAGCTAATATTAAATATAAAAATGGTGATATTTATGCCACACCAATTAGTAAACAAGATAGTTCCATGATAACTAAATTTTCTCATTCAAACTGTTTGATAACAAGAGAACCTTTTGATGCGAATAAAATTAATGGTGAGATAGTTAAAATATTAAAATTTCCAAATAATTTTTAAAAGCTTGTAATTTCTAATAAATGTGTTAGAACAAATCATGAACGTTTGAGGTTGTGATGTTAACACAAAAACAAAATCAGTTATTATCTTTTCTTATAAAGCGAATTGAAGAGAATGGTGTTACACCCTCTTACGAGGAAATTTGCATTGAATTATCTTTAAAATCAAAATCTGGAATTCATAGAATTGTAAAATCTCTAGAGGAAAGAGGTTACGTTGAGCGTTTGGAAAATAAAGCTAGAGCAATAGCTCCAAAAAAATATACCAATGGACAAGCATATATAACCAATGTGATAAATCTAACTAATAAATTTTTAGATAAAAAGTCTAGCGTAATAAATGAGCCCAAAAAATATAATGCTGAACAAATCCCCCTTTTGGGAAAAATTGCCGCAGGAACACCAATAGAGGCAATATCTAATTATGACGAATTTATTGAAGTGCCATCTTCATATATATCTTCCAAGGAGTGTTTTGCACTATATGTTGAGGGAGACTCGATGATAGATGAAGGTATTTATGATGGAGATACCATTATAATAAATAAACAAACAGATATTAAAAATGGCGATATAATTGTCGCCTTAATTGACAAAGAGGTAGCCACACTTAAAAAGTTTAGACAAAAAGGTGATAGCATTGCTCTTGAACCAGCTAATAAGCATTATAAAACTCAAATTTATGGCCCTGATAGAATTACTATTCAAGGTAAAATGTGTACACTTATAAGAAAGTATTAAAAAAGTCTTTATATTTTCTGTAATGTATGTAACTAGTTGACAACTCATTAAATAAGAGAATAATTTTGAAATTTGTAACTAGATTTGCTCCTTCACCCACAGGTTATTTGCATATAGGCGGCGCTAGAACCGCTATATTTAATTACTTATTTGCCAAAAGACACAACGGTAAATACTTAGTTAGAATAGAAGATACAGACACAAAAAGATCAACTAATGAGGCAGTTGAAGCTATATATGATGGTCTTAATTGGCTTGGTATTAATTCTACAGAAAAAGTAATATACCAATCTAAAAATTTAGAAACCCACGTGAAGGTTGCTCATGAGCTTTTAGACAAGGGCTTTGCTTATAAATGCTTCTTAAATTCAGAAGAATTAAATAATTTAAGGATTAAAAGTAGAGCTAATGGAAAACCGATAAAATCTCCATGGAGAGATAATAAATGTAAAAGTGAAAAAGAAGAATATGTTATCAGGCTTAAAATGCCCATAAATGGTAAAACTACTATAAAAGATTATGTGCAAGGAGAGGTATCAGTAAAAAACGAAATACTGGATGACATGATAATTCTTAGATCTGATAAAACACCAACATATATGTTATCTTCAGTGGTTGACGACTATGAGATGGGTATAACTCACATAATTAGAGGAGATGAT
This sequence comes from SAR116 cluster bacterium AG-335-N04, assembly GCA_003279355.1. Classification (GTDB taxonomy): domain Bacteria; phylum Pseudomonadota; class Alphaproteobacteria; order Puniceispirillales; family Marisalimonadaceae; genus Marisalimonas. Next base: position 12,042 of record QBZS01000019.1, on the reverse strand, counting down.
CACTTCAACAATGCATTTAGACAAATACAAATTATTAATTTTTTAAACTGGAAAAAACCTTCTTATGCACACATACCATTAATACATGGAACAGACGGTTCTAAATTATCTAAAAGACATGGAGCAACGAACTTAATTGATTATCGTAATATGGGCTTTACAAGTGAGGCAATGTTATCATATTTGACGCAATTAGGATGGACATCTCACAATGATAACGATGACGATTATGAATTAGAAAAAGCCGTTGAATTATTTTCACTAAAAAAAATTAACAAATCTCCAGCTAAATTCGATATTAAAAAACTTTATAGCATTAATTCAAAGTACCTAAATAAGATCGACATTAACACAATATATAATTTATTAACTGAAAGATTTGAATTAGTTTTAAATATTAATCAGGAAAGAAGGGTAAAAGCACTATTACCTGACCTTTTAAAAAGAGTTAATGTATATATAGACCTAAAAGATGACTTCGAATGGATAATTGATGATAACTTTCTTTGCAAAGATACAAATAAGGTAAAACTGTTACAAGAAAATAATTTAATAATTAACGGTATCGGTGATTTATTAAAAAAATGTGAATGGAGCAAAATGTCTATAGACTATTGTTTAAAAAAATATTTTCAGGATAATACTCTAAAGTTTAAAGAAGTTGGACCAATTCTTAGAATTGCTTTAACAGGAAAAACTAATGCTCCAGACTTGGTATCAATTATTTATGAACTTGGTTGTACAATTGCATTAAATCGACTAAATTATAAATACTAATTTCATAATTAATTATTAATCAAAAATTTTAAAGCAGGTTATACATGTCAAATAATTCATATTCAGAAAAAAATAAAATTGTTTTTAATGGTAAAGAATTAGAATTAGAAACTTTATCTGGATCAGTTGGACCATCTGTAGTGGATATAAGATCTCTCTATAATAATTTAGGCATATTTACCTATGACCCTGGCTATGGATCAACAGGTTCGTGCGAGTCAGCAATAACATATATCGATGGTGAAAAAGGTGTTTTATTACATAGGGGTTATCCAATAGACCAATTAGCCAATAATAGTAGTTTTTTAGAAGTGGCTTACTTATTGCTTAATGGTGAATTACCTAAAAAGCCTGAAAAAGATGAATTTGAAAATGCTATTACTTTTCATACAATGGTTCATGAACAATTAATTAATTTCTATAGGGGATTTAGGCGTGACGCTCACCCTATGGCTATTATGGTAGGTGTTGTGGGTGCTCTTTCAGCTTTTTATCCTGATTCAACCAACATTAATGATCCTTATGAGAGATTAGTCTCCTCTAGAAGATTAATAGCCAAAATTCCAACAATTGCAGCTATGGCTTATAAATACTCTCTTGGACAACCATTTAATTACCCTCAAAATAACTTATCATATGCAGAAAATTTCCTTCATATGTGTTTTTCTGTTCCTGCCGAAAAATATAATATAAATCCTATTATCGCAAATGCTATGGACAAAATTTTGATTTTACATGCTGATCATGAGCAAAATGCATCAACTTCAACAGTAAGAATATCTGGTTCATCTGGTGCAAACCCTTTTGCATGTATTGCAGCAGGTATAGCTTCTCTTTGGGGTCCTGCTCATGGAGGTGCAAACGAAGCCGTATTGAAAATGCTATCAGAAATTGGAACTGTTGATAGAATTAGAGAATTTGTAGGTAAAGCTAAAAATAAAAATGATCCGTTTAGATTATTTGGATTTGGTCACAGGGTGTATAAAAATTATGATCCTAGAGCCGCAGTTATGAGAGTTTCATGTCATGAAGTTTTAGATTTATTAGGTGTAAAGAATGATCCTTTGTTGGAGATAGCAATGGAGTTAGAAAAAATTGCTCTTAATGATGAATACTTTATAGAAAAAAAGCTTTATCCAAATGTTGATTTTTATTCAGGTATTATACTTAAAGCAATGGGATTTCCAACTGATATGTTTACTGTTTTATTTGCTGTTGCAAGAACAGTTGGGTGGGTTGCTCAGTGGAATGAAATGATAACTGACCCGGTTCAGAGAATAGGAAGACCAAGACAACTTTATACTGGGGAAATCAAAAGAGATTTTGTGAATTTAGATAAAAGATAATTAATATTTATAATTATCCATAATTTTAATTATCTCTTTACATGAACTAGTTGAAAAATTTAATCCTTTTGGTTCTTTGTAGCCCATATTATTAAGAATAATTTGTGAATAATTTCTAAATAATTTTCTTTTATTTTCAATATCTTGAATAAATTCAATTAATAAATTGCTGATATGAAAAGAGCTACACTTTTCTTGAAATAGAAATGGTACTAACTTATCTCCTAACAAAAAATTAGGAAGTAACACATTCTGAAAATCAACTAATAACCTTCCTATAAAAGCACTTAAAAAATCTGATTTGTAAATTGCTATAGTTGGAACTTTAAATAAAACCAACTCAAGCGTAATTGTTCCACTACATGCAATTGCTAAATCAGCATATTTAAGTAATTCATAATTTTCTTCAAGTATAACTACTTTAGTGTTAGTTGAAATATTATACTTTTTAATTTTTGAAGTTACTTCATCAAATTGAAGCTTTGTTGTTGGAATAATCCAATTTATGTTAGTAAATTTTGGATTTTCACTTTTAATCAAAGAAATAAACTCAGGTAGCAAGTATTTTAATTCACTTTCTCTACTACCCGGTAACAATAAACAGTTTATATTTTTAGGATTATAATAAGATTTATTATTAATTAGTTTAGTATCATTTTTATTATTACAATTTAAGACCTTTTCAATTACAGGATTGCCAACATAATTACATTTAGTATTCAGTTTATTTAAAATAACCTCTTCTTTTTTAAATAGACAAAACAAACCGTCATGCATATCTTTCCATTTTTTAATCCTTGATTTCCCATATGCCCATATAGTTGGAGGTACAAAATGTATCAAAGGACATTTAAACTTAGTTTCAGAAAATTTTAATTTTAACTGCTTTGCTAAAGCAAGAGAAAAACCTTTTGTATCAATTGTGATCACGACTTTTGGTTTTTCTTTTAAAATCAACTTAACAATTTCATTTAAATATTTATTTAGTTTTTTAAGATTATAAATAGTGTTTAAAAATCCAATAATATTAAATGAATTTATTTCATAAACAGAACGTAAGCCTTCTTTAATCATATTAGAACCACCTACACCAAAGAAGTTTAATTCTTTGCTATTCTTTTTCAAACCTTTCATTATGGAAGAACCTATCAAGTCACTTGAAGATTCTCCTGCTAATATAAATATTTTGTTATTATTGACCATTGACATAAATTTGTTAAAGGTTATTTAAAATCTAGATTGCATAAATACAAAAGTTATTCTCTTTAATATATGCCATTACTTTGTTTAACTCTGCAATCAATGTGCCCTTTGAGGATACAACAATAGAGCTGAAATGTAATTTTTTACATTTTTCAACTGTCTCTAATCCTATTACTGGTAAATCTAAACTGATATTCTGGCCAATTTTAGGTATTTTGATTAGGACAGGCCCAAAGTCATAAAGATTTTTATTATGGTTATATAAAATTCCAACTCTATCAATCATAGAGTTAGTTCCTTCTAATCCCTCAATTGCGTAAACAAGTTTATCATTTACAACAACTGACTGACCAACATCAAATTTTGAAATTGTATTGAGTAGATCAACACCAAACTGACTGCTTCTATAAACAAAATCTTTTAAATTTTGAGAAAATAACTTTTCTTGATAAAAACCCTTTGGCATAAAGCAGTCTTGCAATATTGAATTGATTGGAAGTATTTCAAAACCATTTTTATTAAAAAAGTCCTGTATATAATTTAAAGCTGAATTGTCTCCCACAGATATAATTTTATTTATCAATTCATTAGCCTTTTCGTTAGTAATTTTATCAAAGTAAGACGGTCTTTCAATTTTACCTGCCATTACAATATGAGTAATATTGTTAGTTTTTAAAACGGACAACCAACTAATAGGATTAAATAAAGAAACAATTTCGGACTTATTTTGAAACGAATTTGGACAAGAATAATCTTTTATACACAATACAAAAGCTTCTTTATTTTGCGTTGCTATTTGTACTGGTAAATTACCACTGCCTGCAATTATAGCAATTTTCATTAAAATTTATCCATTTTTGGATGAACTAAGGGTCTATTTGAATTTTCTGAAAGAAACACTAATATTTCTTTTACAAAAGAATTATCACTATATGTATCATTAACTTCAGACAACCGCTCATTAAACGTGCCTTCAGGAGCAAATAGTAACCTGTAAACATTTCTTAATGTTTTTATCTCTTCTTTTTTAAAAGATCTTCTTTTTAAACCTACTAAATTTAATCCACTCAGATAACCTCTACTGCCAACAACTGAAGTAAATGGAATAACATCACCATCTATAGTGGTACCAGCGCCAATAATGGCGTGTTTTCCAATTCTACAAAATTGATGAACAGCGCTTTGTCCTCCTAAATATACATAATCTGAAATTTCAACATGACCACCAATAACCGCATTATTAACAAAAACAACATTATTTCCTACCATGCAATCATGTGCTACGTGAGAACCGACCATAAAAAAACCGTTATTACCTATAATTGTCTTTTTTGTGCCTACATTTGTTCCAGGATGAATTGTAACATGTTCTCTGAAAATATTGTGGTTACCTATTATGAGTTCAGTTAATTCTCCATCATATTTCAAATGTTGAGGGTCTGAACCAATTGCAGAAAAGGGGTAAATTTCGTTGTTAACACCTATAGTTGTATTACCTAGAACAATCACATGAGAGTGAATTTTTGTGTTTTTATTAATTTTTACATTAGGTCCAATTATAGAATAAGGTCCTATGATCACATTGTCCTCAATTTCACTACCATTGTGTATTATAGATGTTGGATGGATCTGCTTGCTCATTTAGCTTTTTCCTTATCAACTAACATTGCAGAAAATTCAGATGAAGCTACTAATTTTTCTTCAACAAAAGCTTCTCCTGTAAATTTATATAATGATTTTTTACTATTAATAAGATAAATTTTATAAAGTAACTTACACCCAGGAGTAACAGGTTTTCTAAATTTTGCTTTATCAATGCCAGTAAAAAAAACAAGATTATTTTTAGATAAAGACTGATATTCGTATGATATTAAACAAGCAGCAGTTTGAGCCATCCCTTCTAAGATAAGCACTCCAGGCATGACAGGATGTTCAGGAAAATGTCCAGGAAAATATGGTTCATTAAAAGTAACCGCTTTTATACCAGTTATACTTTTATTTAAATTAATTTCAGTAATTTTGTCTATCAATAAAAAAGGATGCCTGTGTGGTATCAGCTTGATTATATCATTATGTAAAAGAGTTATTAGATCTCCATTATCATTTTTTAGAACCATTTTAATTATTCTTTCTTTTTTTTAGATTTAACCTTTGAGATGCAACTATTCTTTTCCAATCTTGAATGTTCTGTGCAGGACTCCCTCCAATATAACTTCCTTTTGGAAAACTATTAAAAACTTTTGAGGCACCAGCAATAACTGAATCTTCACCAATTGTAATATTATCCTTAATACTAACATCACCACCAATAGTCACATTTTTTTTTAATACCACAGATCCAGACAAACCTACCTGACCTGCTAAAATACAAAAGTCATCAATGGTTGAGTTATGTCCAACATGTACTTGATTATCTATCATAACATATTTACCTATAAAGGTATCATCAATCAGGCCCCTATCTATGGTACAACCTGCACCTATATTAGTGCCCTCACCAATAAAAACACCACCAATATGAGGAATTAAACGTGTTTTTGATTTATTAGGTATAAATCCAAAACCAGGCTTTCCAATGACTGTATTAGAAGATATTTTTACTTTTTTATCTATTATTGTATATTCAATAACTGACCCAACACCTAAAAAACACCCTTTACCAATTTTACAGTTACAAGAAATACTAACTCTTTCTGATATTAAAGTATCATCCCCTATAACTACTCCTTTATCAATAAAAGAAAATGCACCAATAGAAACATTATTACCAATTTTTGCTGTTTTGTGAACAATTGCTGAGGGATGAATATTATTAATTTTATTTTTAAGATGAAGGTTACCAAAATATTTTTCCAAAATTATTGAAAAACCTTTTTTTGGATTATTATATGGAATTTTTATAACTTCATTATTAATTAGTTTTAAATTTTTTTTTTCTATAATACAAATACCTGAAGAAACAGTTTTTAAATCATATTTTTTATTAGTATAAAAAGATAGTTTGTCTTTTTTTAAATTGGACAATGAAACAAAATCTTTAATAAAAATATTTTCAATTTTTTTATTTATATTTTTATTTACATTCAAAAAATCTATTCTTGGTACCTTAAGAATATATAAAATGTCGGTTAACTTAATTTTATACTCAATTTTAAAAAAAAGATTATTCATAAAAAAGCCTATAAATTCAATTAGATGGAGTTATAATTATTTTTAACGATTTTGTTTTCTTATTGAACAGATCAAGAACTTCGGAAGTTAAATCTATACTTGGATTATTAAATAAAAAAATATTTTCTTTTAAAAAGACTACATTTATATTTTTTTGAACTGATACATCTTTTACTACTTGTGCTAATAAATCTTTTATTTTTTTTTGGATATTTTGGAATGATTTATTTAATATTGACCTTTCATCTTTATAATTTTTTTGTAACTTTGAAACATCTTCTTTGAATAACTTCATTTTTTTTTTATATTCTACCTCAGTTAATTTTGACTTTTCTTTTCTAATCATTTTTTCTTTTTTTTTAAAATCGTTTTGTTTACGTTTAAATTTTTCAATAATTTTTTTTTCAAATAATAAAAATTTGTTACCTAAAGTTTTCATAGCATTTGACTTCTTTAATATATATCTGAAGTCAACGATGCCTATTTTATGTGTTTCGGGTATGTTAGAAATTAAATACTTACTTGAATTACTCATGAACAAGTCACTTCTATGCGTCATTAAAGAAGAAGGTGTGCTAGCATAAATACAACTCGAAATAATTATAATTTTTGTAAAAAGCATTTACTGTTCTTTATTTGAAAAATATTTAAAAACTTGTTCCAATTGAAAATTGAAAATTTTCTTCTATGTCATAATCTTGGCTTTGTAGTGGGAAACCCCAAATCATTTGTAGAGGTCCAACAGGAGTTACCATTGCCAGTCCAAAACCACTAGTAATTCTAGGCTCAATATCATCAAATCCTTTTACATTGGTTTCATAATCCGTCCCCCAAATTGATCCTACATCAGAAAATACAAGCCATTCTAAACCAGTATCTTCAGGCATGAATTTGTCTGATTTTAATTCAAAAGAAAAATTATAAAAATTATTTCCTCCAACAGCTTGGTTATTACCAGTATCTCTAGGACCTAAACCTCCATTATCAAAACCTCTTAACTTTTTACCACCTAGAAAAAAACGATTAGATGACGTTATTTTATCATCTATAGCGGTAATAAATCCTGCACCAGACTTAAATCCAAAAACATAATCTCCATAATCTATTGGATAATAAACTCTTGAATTAAAAATTGATTTATAAAAAGTTGCATCTCCTCCAATACCAGCTACAGTATTGCTAAATTTCCAATTATATCCAGAGGTGGGATTGAAATAACTGTCTCGAGTATCTTTTGAAATACTATGTGTTATTGAAGAAGTTATAATTTCTATTCCTTCTTCACCAGTTTCAGAAGCAGCAGTTGAAGTGGATGAGGTGGTAGTCTCAGAAGTTGACAATTTATATTTAAAACTTTGCGTTATGGATTCATTAGTAAAACCTATTCCAAAACCAAATCCAAAAGAACTAGACTTAATATCGCCTTTTTTATTCTCAGTCTCTTGATTGAAAATATCTCCATATAATGATAAGTGTCTGTCTAAGTAATATGGTTCAGTTACACCTATATTATAAGTGGATTTTTTTTCAGACAGATCAGCTTGTAATCTTACTTTTTTACCTTCACCAAGAAAATTCTTTTCATTTAAACCAAACGAGAATGAAGTATTATTTAGTGACGAATAACCAACGCCAAAACTTACAGACCCTGTGTTAGTTTCTTTAATATCTAATATTATGTCTATTAAATTTGAATCAATTTCATCTAATCTATAATTTACTGACTGAAAATAACCTAATCTTCTCAAAGCACTAATTGAAGTTGTAAGTTTACTTTTATTAAATGGATCACCTTCTAATAAAGACAATTCTCTTCTAATAACGTTGTCATTAGTCCTTGTATTACCAATAATTGTTATTTTATTAATATATTTTTCAGAACCTTCTTTGATAAAAAATAAAATATTTACTAAATTTTTGTCTTTTTTAATTTTAGGAAATACTCTAATAAAATTAAATCCAAGAAGTTCAAATTCCTCAACAAGAAACTTAATGCTTTCATCCAGAGATCTAGAATTAAAATATTCTTCTTTTTTTAGGTATATTTCTTTAAGTAATATTTTCTTTTTGTTGTCATTAATCAATGAAGATTCAATATCTAAATCATTTACACTGTATCTTTTGCCTTCTTTTACTATGAAATTCAAATTGAAACCTGAAATATCTGGCAAAAGATCCCCTCTAGCTATTTCAACTTTGAAGTCTATATATCCTCTTTGATTATAAAACTCTTTTAATTTCTTTCTATCATATTCGAGACGTTCTGGCACAAATTTATTTGAGCCAAACAATTTGTACCAGGCGTCTTCTTTTGTTGAAATTATAGATTTCAATTCATTATTAGAAAAATTTTGATTACCAACAAAATTAATATTCTTAACAGTTAATAAAGAACCTTCATTTATAACAAAATTTAAGTTAACTCGGCCTTCTCCTAAATTTACTTTTTGAGGTTTAACCTCTGCTAAATATCTACCAATTTTTTGATATTCTGTTCTTATTTTGTCAACAGCCTCATTAATTTTGTCTAGATTTAATGTATCTCTGGAGGAAATCATAACGATATCATTCAATTGTTCGTTATCTAATAAATCATTGCCAGTAAAAGAAACTTCGTTTATTATAGGATATTCACTAACAATTATTTGTAATATATCATTATTTATTTCTAAATTAATGTCTGAAAAAAAACCTGTATTATACAAATCTTTGGTAAATTGATTTAGAACCTCCTCATTAAATTTAGTATTTGGATAAGTAGGTAAAAAATTAAGAATGAATGACTTTGACAGTCTTTTTTCTCCACTAACAAAAACTTTTTTAATTGTTAATGTATCAGCATAAGAAAAAGAAAAGTTAATAAAAAATATCAACGAAATAGTAATAAGTGTTTTCAAAAAAAAATTTAAATTATGCATATACATCACAATATTTTATAGGCTTTTTTTTTATTGTATACCATTTATATTTAAAATCCCAAATCAAAGGCAATTACTAAAATCATTAAACTAACCAAAAAAATTAGTCCAAATCTTAATAAAACATTTTGAACAAAACTAGGTAAAGGCCTTTTAAAAACAGCTTCATAAATATAAAAACACAAATGCCCTCCATCTAAAACTGGTATGGGTAATAAATTTATTAATCCTAAATTAATGGACATAACTGACATAAATACTAAAATCTCTGTGATACCCTTTTCTAAAACTGAACCAGAAATTTTGGCTATTTTAATAGGTCCCGCAATATCTTTTTTTTCTACGTTACCTGTCATAAATAATTTTAAACCATAAAACCATCCTAATGTCATTGTATAATATTGTTTTAAACCCACAAATACAGCTTCATGAAAATTTAATTTTTGTAATTCTCCTGATAAAGCCGTGACGCCAATTCTACCAACATTTTGCTTGTAAATATTATAAGAGTGATCATTGGGAATAATTTTTTTAATAAGAACAACATTTTTTCTTTCAATTAGAAAAGTAAGAGAAATGTTAGGATTTTTTTCTACAATTGTCTTAACATCGTTAAAATTGTTAATGACTTTTTGATTTATCTTTTTTATAACATCTCCCGGCTTGAGACCAGCTATTTCAGCTGGTTGGTTAGATATGATAGTATTTATTATCGGAGGACTTTCATACTTTCCATTGAAATAAAAAACTGAAGTTATTAAAAAAAACCCTAATAAAAGATTAGCCAACGGCCCCGAAAAGATAATAAGGAACCTATTTTTTAAAGTAGCTTTTAAAAAAGTATCATTATCTTCATTTCTTGATTCTTCATTAGCAATTAACTCACCCTTCATTTTGACGTAACCACCTAGAGGCAAAAGGGAGAATTTCCATCTAGTATTCCTTTTGTCAGTATATCCTAATAACTCAGGTCCAAATCCAATAGAAAATGACTCAACTTTAACTCTAGATTTTATAGCAGCTAAATAATGCCCGAGTTCATGTATAAAAATTAAAGGTGTTAAAACAATAAAAAAACCAATTAAAGAGTTAAAAAAGCTTGTTTCAATCATATTATTTTACCTTGTCAATAAATTTTAAAGCATGTTTCCTTGCAATTTTATCTGTTTCTATAACGTCGTCTATATTCTGAGGTTTTGCAGGATTATAAAAATTAAGCGTTTCTTCAACAATATTAAAAATATCTGTAAATTCAATTTTATTTTTAAGAAAACAATCAACTGCTATTTCATTTGAGGCATTAAGTACCACAGGAGAACAGTAAGGACTTTGAAGAGCATCCCAACCAAGTTTTAAACCAGGAAATTTTTTTAAGTCAGGTTTAAAAAAAGTTAGTTTATTAATATTTACTAATGACATTTTTTTTAAATTTAGGTTTAATCTCTCTGGCCAGGTTAATGCCACACTTATAGGTGTAATCATATCTGGTAGACCTAAATTTGCAATAACTGATCCATCCTTATAATGAACTAAACCATGAATTACATGCTCTGGATGAACTAAGACATCAATTTTGTTACTGGAAAGATTAAATAAAACGGACGCTTCAATAATTTCAAGGGCTTTGTTTATCATGGTTGCACTATCGACAGAAATTTTTTTGCCCATTTCCCAAACAGGATGTCTAATTGCATCTTGCGGCTTTATATTTTTGAATTCTTTAAGTGGTGTGTTTAAAAATGGCCCACCAGAAGCAGTTAAAGTAACATAGTCTAAATTAGAAATATTTTTGTTATTAAGACACTGAAAGATAGCACTATGTTCTGAGTCAACTGGTAAAATTTTGACATTTTTTTCTTTTGACTTATTAATGAAAATTTTTCCAGCGGCAACTAAAGTTTCTTTATTAGCTATTGCTAGATTGTTTCCAGAATTGATAGCAGCATATGCTGAATGCAATCCAGACATACCTATTATACCAGTTATTACAACGTCGCACTTAATTTTTGCCAAGTCCATTAAACATAATGAACCTACATGCAATTCATTTTTTCCAAAATATTCGTTGGCGTTTGTGGCATCTGATAAAACTACATTTGGGACATCAAATTCATTAACAATTTCACTTAACAGTCTTACATTGTTGTGTGCTGAAACGCCTATAAGATTAAATTTATCTCTATTTTCTCTTAGTAATCGCAAAGATGATTTACCTATTGATCCTGTTGATCCTAATAAAATTATATCTTTTTTACTTTTCATAACTACCCTAAAACTAGTTTACTAAGTAAACGTTATAGAGAGGTAGTGTCAAAAAATAACCATCAAACCTATCCATTACACCACCATGACCTGGTATTACTTTACCACTGTCTTTAACACCCATGTCTCTTTTTAAATGAGACTCTAATAAATCTCCAAAAAAAGCTAGTAAACCTATTAAAAAACCCGCAATGAAAGCTTGAAAAATATCAAAATTAACTAAATATTTCGTCATTATAGACATTAAAATTGTAACAAATAGGCCAATTAAAGTTCCTTCAACTGTTTTTCCTTTACTAATTTTTGGAGCTATTTTTTGATACCCAAAAATTTTACCACCAAGGTATGCAAAAATGTCCATTGTG
>QBZS01000018.1:0-27461 GCA_003279355.1 SAR116 cluster bacterium AG-335-N04 | reverse complement strand
TTGTTTTATAGAGGTTTTTTTGTGAAAAACAAAAATCAATAATTTTTTTTTATTTATTATGCATTATGCATATTGCAGATGACAATAAGCTATATAAAATTAATTATTCTAATAGACCAAACAAAATTTAAAAGTATCAAACCATCTGTTTTAAGAAGTATTTATTTAAATGAGCAAAATTAGATCATATTCTGAGACAAAAGAAACTAAAATCGAGATAAATCAGGATTTAAAAGTTTTTAGATCCTTACAAGATGACAATTGGAAAAAAACTAAACATCTTATTTCACAAAATATTAAGGAAGTAGTTTGGAAAGCATGGATAGAACCACTCAAATTTATTGAATATGAAAAAAAAATACTTCATTTGTCTACGGACTCTCAATTAATTTCAAACAGAGCTGAAACGCAGTATTATGAAAATATCTTTTTTGAGGCGTCAAAATTTTTCGAAGGATTAACAAGAATTAACATTCACACAACAGATAGGGTCAAGGCTTCTAATTCTTTCAAGATTGAAAAAAACTATAAACCCAAGGTTGATACTTTAATACACAATGACCTTTCATTTGTAGACACTATGTCTATGAAAATTAATACAAAATTTACTTTTGATAATTTTGTCGTTGGCACTACTAATCAAATGCCCTACGCAGCTTCCAAAAGGATATGTGATTTAAGCTCTTTTATTTATAATCCACTATATATTCATGGCAATGTAGGGATGGGAAAGACTCACTTATTAAACGCAATTGCAATAGAATTAAAGCATAAAAATCCAAACATTAAACTTGTATTAATGTCTGCAGAACGTTTTATGTACCAGTTTATAAAATCTATAAGACAAAAAGATACTCTAAAGTTTAAGGATCAATTTAGATCTATTGATGTTTTAATTATAGATGATATTCAATTTATTGGTGGTAAAGGCTCAACTCAGGAGGAGTTTTTTTATACATTCAATAACTTGATAGATGATGGTAAACAAATTATAATTTCATCTAATAAATCACCCGTTGAATTAATTGACTTGGAAGAGAAATTAAAATCGAGATTAGGAGGAGGTCTAGTCGTTGATTTCCTTCCAACTAATTATGACTTAAGACTGGATATACTAAGAAAAAAAGTTAATTTATCTGGTATAAATATACCGTTAAATGTTCTTCAATTTTTAGCTGATAAAATTATTAGTAATATCAGAGAATTAGAGGGTGCTTTAAATCGAATTTGGGCAAATCACGAACTTACAGGTAATGATATAACTCTAGACAACTCTGAACGTTTATTATCTGATATTTTATTAGTCAACGAAAAAAACATATCTATTAATTTTATACAAGAGCAAGTTTCTTTATTTTTTAATTTAAGATTATCCGACATGACTTCCTCAAGACGTTCAATTAATATTGCCAGACCTAGGCAGATTGCTATGTATATTTGTAAGGCTATAACTAGTTTTTCTTATCCTGAGATAGGAAAAGCCTTTGGAGGAAAAGATCATACTACAGTAATGCATGCAGTGAAAAAAATTGAAGCATTATTACTTGTAGATCAAAAATTAAAAAAACAACTTTCCGAAATAAAAACATCCATTGTTTCTACTTAATGTTGCTCTCATTTAAGGAAGATTACTTATATGTAATTGCTTGCTGAAACAAGTCTAAACATGTTATAATAAAGCCATAATATTTATGTTTATTTGCAAGCGATTGAGGTTAAATTATGAATTTTACAATTGATAGAAACGCACTTCTTAAACCACTTGGACATATATATTCTGTTGTTGAAAGAAGAAACACAATTCCGATTTTGTCTAATGTACTAATAGAAACAAATTCGTCAAAAGTCTCATTTACAGCTACTGATATGGACATGGATATTGTGGAAGTTACAGCTTGTGTCGTTTTAGACCAAGGGAAAGTAACACTAGCAGCTCATACTCTTTATGATATTGTTAGAAAGCTTCCTGATGGAGCTGAAATTAAAATTGAGCAGGTTGATTATAATGTTCAAGTTTCAGCGGGTAAATCTAAATTTATTCTTCCAACTTTGTCAGTAGATGATTTTCCTGTAATGACAGAAATTGAAAAAGGTAATGAATTTTCTATAGAATCTGTTGATCTTGCGAGTTTAATTGACAACACTAAATTTGCAATTTCTTCAGAAGAAACAAGATATTACTTAAATGGCATTTTTTTTCATGTTCCTAAACCAAAAAAAGATAAGTTAAGGGCTGTTGCAACGGATGGGCATCGTTTAGCTCAAGCTGAAATTCCACTTCCCCAAGGAGCTGGAGCTATGCCAAGTATAATTTTGCCAAGAAAAGCAGTAGGAGAAATTAGAAAATTAACTGATGGAACTGATGGTAAAATTAAAATCATTATTTCTAACACTAAAGCAAAGTTTATTTTTCCAAATTCCGTTTTGACAACAAAACTGATAGATGGTTCATTCCCAGATTATCAAAGAGTTATCCCAAAAGAAAATCTAAATAAGTTAACAGTCTTAAACTCTGATTTTTCAAAAGCAATTGATCGAGTTTCCACTGTATCTATGGAAAAATCAAGAGCTGTAAAACTTTCGTTAAATAAAAACTTATTATCGTTAAATGTTAATAGTCATGATTTAGGCAATGCTTCTGAAGATTTAGAAATAAACTATAATCATGATGATTTAGATATAGGGTTTAACGCAAAATATCTTCTAGATATAGCGTCTCAAATCCAAGGAAAAGACATAGAAATTTTATTATCAGATTCAGCATCACCCGCTTTGATTACTGATCCAGATCAAGACGGTGTTATTTTTGTCTTAATGCCTATGAGAGTTTAATTTATTTATAAGTTCAAATAAGTAAATCTGGGATAAAAATGAAAAATAATATTTTAGACTTCAAAGATGAAATTCAAACAGATGAAAACTCAAACAAATTTTATATAAAAAAATTAATTTTAAAAAATTTTAGAAATCATGTTGATTTAAATCTAAATATTAGGAAGGATTCTTTATTAATTTATGGAGATAATGGTTGTGGTAAGACTAATATTCTTGAAGCTATTTCTTTATTAAATCAAGGTAAAGGCCTTAGAAAGTCAAATATTGAAGATTATTTAAATCAGAAGATTATGCTTCAAGGTAGTTATAATACTTGGGGAATAAATGCGGACTTTATGTGCCCCAAGGGAAAATTTAACATTGGTACAGCACTCAAAAAAGATCCGTTCAAAAATTTGAGAGTAGCTAAAATTAATACTGATAAATGTTCCTTAAGCTCACTAGGAAAAATTTTAAAAATCTCATGGATTACTCCTCAAATGTGTATTTTATTCCAGAATGGTATGAGTGAAAGAAGACGTTTCATAGATAGGCTTACTTCTTCGTTAGATAGTTTGCATTTAAATAGAGTATACAAATACGAAAAACTGCTAAGACAGAGAAGTAAAATTATGATGCAATCTAAAAATGATAAAACATGGTTGGATGTTATAGAAAGTCAAATTTCAGAACTTTCTGTTGCTATCACAGCTAGTAGATTAGAGATGGTTGAGGCATTAAACGATTTATATAATAAAGAGTTAAATGATAATTATTTAATAGATAATTTTCCTCCTGCAGACATAAAATTGACAGGAAAAATTGAGGAGCTTCTCACTAAAAAACCAGCTTCAGAAGTAGAAGGCATTATAAAAGACAATTTAAAAAAATCGCGTTTTACTGAAGGAGAAAATAATTTTGGACCTAATAAGACAATAATTGAAATACTTAATAGAAAAAATAATAAGAATGTTAATTACGCTTCAACTGGTGAACAGAAACTTTTATTAATTTCAATTATTTTATCACACGCACGAATGCTAAATAAAAATTTTAATATGGCGCCTATTTTATTGTTAGACGATATTGTAGAGCATTTAGATAAAAAACATAGATGTGCGTTGTTTTTAGAGATATCTAGGCATGAAGGTCAGTCATGGTTTACTAGTACAAGTAAAGAAGCTTTTGCAGATTACCCAACTATAATTGATAAAATAAACCTTCCTGAAATAATGTGTCAATTCAAAGGTAAATATGATTTTCAATAAGGAGAAACTTAGATGTCTGAAAAAAATATAGAAATAAATAATACAGATTATGACGCAGACTCTATTAAGGTTCTCAAAGGGTTAGATGCTGTCAGAAAGAGGCCCGGCATGTACATTGGTGATACTGATGATGGTTCAGGTTTACACCACATGGTTTATGAGGTTTTAGATAATTCAATAGATGAGTCATTAGCAGGTCATTGTGACCTTATCCAAGTAAAACTGTTAGAGGATGGTTCTGTTACTATAAGTGACAATGGAAGAGGTATTCCAGTAGATATTCACCCTGAAGAAGGTGTTTCAGCAGCAGAGGTCATTATGACACAATTACATGCAGGTGGAAAATTTGATAACAATTCTTATAAAGTATCGGGTGGATTACATGGAGTTGGTATTTCAGTAGTAAATGCATTATCGGAAACATTGGTTTTAACCATCTACAGAAATGAAAAAATATATGAGATTAATTTCAAAAATGGCGTTGCTACAGATCAATTGAGGATTGTTGGTGAAGAAACTCAAAAAACGGGTACAGAAATCAATTTTAAACCAAGTAAAGAGACTTTTACAAAATGTAATTTTGATTATCAAACTCTAGAGCATAGAATTAGAGAGTTGTCATTTTTAAATAGTGGAGTCCATATAGATTTAATTGATCAAAGAGGAACAGATGAAAAAAAAGTTTCATTTTTTTATGAAGGAGGTTTGAAGGCGTATATAAAGTATCTAAATAGATCTAGAAATGCTATTCATGAAGTTATAGCTACCACTCACGAAAAAGAAGGTATTACTGTAGATATTTCTATGGAATGGACAGACGGGTACCATGAAACCACTCTTTGTTTTACAAATAATATTCCACAAAGAGATGGAGGCACTCATTTAGCTGGTTTTAGAGCGGCTCTTACTAGAGTAATCAACTCCTATTCTATTAATTCTGGTATTGCAAAAAAAGAAAAGCTTCAATTATCAGGTGAAGATTGTAGAGAAGGATTAACTACTGTGCTATCCCTGAAAATTCCTGACCCAAAGTTTTCAAGTCAAACAAAGGATAAATTAGTATCAAGTGAAGTCCGTCCAGTAGTAGAGCAATTAGTTTCAGAATCTTTGAACCAATGGTTTGATGAACATCCAACAGAAGCTAAAAAAATAGTAGCAAAGGCATACGAAGCCGCAAGTGCGCGTGAAGCAGCTAAAAGAGCTCGTGAATTAACAAGAAGAAAAGGTGTAATGGACATTGCAAGTCTTCCAGGTAAATTAGCAGATTGTCAGGAAAAAGATCCATCAAAATCAGAAATTTTTTTGGTTGAAGGTGACTCTGCTGGTGGATCAGCTAAACAAGGAAGAGACAGGTCTAATCAAGCTATTCTTCCATTAAGGGGAAAAATTTTAAATGTTGAACGAGCTAGAATTGATAAAATGTTGTCATCTGCAGAAATTGGTACACTAATTACAGCCATCGGTGCAGGTGTAGGTAATTCGGAAATTGATATAGACAAAGCAAGATATCATAAAATAATTATAATGACAGATGCAGATGTCGATGGAAGTCATATAAGAACATTGTTGTTAACTTTTTTCTTTAGACATATGCGTCCTCTCGTTGATGCAGGCTACTTATATATTGCACAACCACCATTATTTAGGGCAAAACATGGTCAATCTGAAGTTTATCTTAAAGATCAGGTTGCTCTAGATGATTATTTAATCAAATCAGGAATTAAAGATATTTCTTTGTCATTAGGAGATAGCGAAACCATTTATGGTGAAGATTTAAGGTTGTCTGTAGAAAAATCAATTTTTGCGAAGAGAATTATAGATAATATTTCTAAAAAATTAGGTTTCCCAGAAATTATTTCTCAAATAGCTATTCTAGGTCTTTTAAATTTTAAACTATTTGAAAATGACAACAATCTTTTAAAGATTACTGAAAGATTAAATATACTGCCTAGCAACTCAGCTAATGACTGGACTGCTACATACAACCCTAATAATGAAAATAATAATAAAAGATTCATAGAAATATCTAGAGTAAATAGAGGTGTAAAAGATACCTTAATAATAAACGAAGAAGATTTAAACTCTGAAGAGATAAAAGCTTTGGATAATATGAAGGAGTTCCTTAGCAATCATTTTCTAAGTAAATGTATTTTTAAATCAAATACAGAAAGATATGAGTTAAATGGACCTCTTGATTTGGCAAAAAGAGTAACTGATTTAGGTAAAAAGGGATCTCAAGTTAATAGATATAAAGGATTAGGTGAAATGAATCCTGTTCAACTTTGGGAAACAACACTTGATCCTAATGCAAGATTTTTACTTCAAGTAAAGGTGGAGAATGAAGGTGATGCAGAAGAGACTTTTTCTACTTTAATGGGTGAAACCGTAGAACATAGAAGAGCATTTATTCAAGACAATGCATTAAAGGTAAGTAATTTAGATATTTAATCTTTAGTTAATATAGTTATCTTTTCTCATAATATAATCTGAAATTTGTTGAGAAGTTAAGGCACTTAAGGTCCACCCAAGATGTCCATGACCAGTATTATAAAATACGCCAGGTAATTTACCACTTCCAACTTTTGGAACCATACTAGGTGTCATTGGTCTCAATCCTGCCCACGGAATTGCATGTTCTGAAGATACATTTGGAAAAAGTTCATTACACCATTTAATTAAGGGGTTTATCCTATCCGCTCTAATATCTCTATTATAACCATTAAATTCAGCAGTGCCAGCAACTCTGAGTCTGTCTTTTCCTAATCTGCTTGAGACTATTTTTGCTTTGTCATCAAGTAACGAAACATAAGGGGCATTATTAACGCTTTCTTTATCATTAAGTAATAAAGTAATTGAATAACCTTTAACTGGATATATATTGACGTTATCACCTAATCCGTTAGCTATAAACTTGCTATTAACCCCTGCGCAAATAACAATACCGTCATAATTATGTTTTTGTAATTGATTGGATCTTTTAAAAATTATTATAGGTTGTTGTTTGTTGTGATTAACGCCAGTTATTTCTGTTTCATAATAAAACTTCACACCTTTTTTTTCACAGGTATCTGCAAGTAACTTAGTAAATTTATGAATATCCCCAGACATGTCACTTTTTGTATAAAATCCACCAACAAAGTTTTTTAGATTTAAAGTAGGTTCAATGGACAACATTTCGTCCAATGTTACTTCTTTACGATTTAATCCAGCTTCAGCGAGCCATTTATTCAATTTTCTTCCCTGTTTCAAAGAATCATGATTATCGCACAGATGCATAATGCCCTTTTCTTCAAGATCTAGATTAATTTTTTCGATTTGTAGAATTCTTTTAAGTTCATTTCTACTTTCTATTGCCATTTTTGCGGTTAATATTGTATTTTTTTTATGATTGGGAATATTAGAAATAAAACTCAGTAACCAGCCAATTTTATGAAAATTTAATTTAGGACTGAATAACAGAGGTGCGTCTTTTTTGAGCATCCATTTGATACCCTTACCTATTGTTGCCCAGTTATTCCATACTTCAGCATTGCATGCAGATAGTTGACCTCCATTAGCAAAACTCGTTTCCATAGCTGCATAACGATTTTTGTCAAAAACTGAGACTTCATATCCTCTTTCTAAAAGTTGATAGGCAGTAGTTATTCCAGTTATTCCTGCCCCAATAATAGCTATATTTTTCATAAGAGACTCCGTAACTAATTTATTGTAAAATACAATTTACCCCATCTGTCACGGAACCTGAAAGATTGACCAAAATTGGCTTACCCCTTCGGTGGATGAAAAATTCATCGCTCTCCAGATTATCAACTTTTTATGTTTCGGTTACCTGAGAGTTTCCGGGGTGGTTGCTCCTTCGGTGGTTTAAAAAACGCTCTCACACAAAAAGACACTGATATATAAAATATAATGATTAATAAAAAAAAGACAATATAATTTATACTATGAAATTTTTTCTTGGGACCTTGTTACTATAAAAACACCCACACACGAAAGAGATAAACCAATTAGATCAAAATAAGAAAATTGTTCGTTGAGTACTATAAAGGCCATTAAGGCCGAAACAGAAGGAACTAAAAAAAATAAAGTAGATGTTTGATTAGCTTTATTGTGTTCTAGCAACCACGTTAAAATCAAGTAAGCCCCAAGTGAAACTGCAAATATTTGCCATGACATAGCTAAGATAAACTCATTTGAAAAGTTTATGAAGTAATCTTCAAAACAAAGTGCAAGAAAAAGGTGAAAGATTGAGGCACTTGATGCTTGTAAAAAATTATTACCTGAAAGTGATAAATCAGATCCTATTTTCTTTTGCCATATCATGCCAAGAGATGAAGAAATTAAACCAATCAACCCTGCAAAAAATGCAAAAATAGTTAGACCTTCTATTAAGTTAGAGGTAATTATAATCAATGCTCCAAAAAGCCCAAGACAAATGCCCATCCACTGAAGCTTAGATAAAGTCTCGTTCAAAAAAATTTTCGCAAGAATGGATGTTAAAATTGGTTGTAAAGAAACTATTAGAGCTATTAGGCTAGCCGATATTCCTTTTGAAAGGGCATAGAAAACACCACCTAAATAAAATCCATGGAATAATAAACCACTTATAGATGCGTCTTTAAAGGCTTTTAAAGAGATTTTTTTTTTGTTTGAAAAAAAAATAAAAAATAAGAAAAAAAAGAATGCAACAATACCAAATCTGAATGAAAGAGACATAAAAGGTGTTGAATGGTCAACTATAACTTTGCTAGTGATAAATGCTGAAGACCAAAGAAAAACAAAAATTAGTGGTATAATATTATAAATTTTATTCTCTTTGATATAAAATGGTTAAATCAAATTATCTAGCTTCATCCATTGGATGATGTAGTTCAAGCCATCTATTATAGCTACCTATTAGGTTAGATGTATTCAAAAGATCAACATTATTAGCTGTGAGAGTAGCAACAGCTGAACCCCAATCTGAGGGGCAATTAAATATAAAGTTAAAACTTTCATTTAGAAACTTTTTATAATAATGACTTTTGGTATTTATCCAAAATTCTAACACGACTATCAGTAAGTGTTTAGCCTCTAAAATTCGACTAGATTTTGTAATTTCTCTAATATCTTTTATGTCTGCGAGCATATTCATTTTGTCAGAGTGTATTTTAATATCATTTTCTGTTTTAATACAAGTAATGTTGATTTTCACATTTTTGATAAGTTTAAAAACAAAATTTTTAAGTTTTATCGCTTTTTATTTTTCCAGATTACACAAAATTAATTAGGTCAAAGAAGCCTTTCCAAGATTAATTTTGCAGCTTTTTCTCCAGAACAAAAGGCTGACTCGATATTTGCTCCCTCCATAAAATCACCAGCGACTGCAATAGGAAATTTTGGATCAATTTGAGGACCTGAACAAACATTTATTACTTTAGCATATTTCCAAATATGTAAACTATGAAAATTAATTTTAATATTTGATTCTAATTGATAAATAGCTTTCTCTATCTCTTGGAAGATTTCATCTTTAAGTAATATTTTATCTTTATTTATATTTTTATTTGAAAAATCTCCTTTAGTTTGTGCTGTCCAAAACCTCAAATTACTACCAGCGGCCATCCAACTTAACATACCTTGTTGATTGTAATAATCAATAAAATAGGGAATGTTTTTAGGTTTCCTATCAAATATAAACATTAGTGCAATGCATGCATCGTAAGAAGCAGTCTCAAGAGTTTTTTTTAAAATTGGAAATTTCTTCATTAAGTCTAAATTTTGTGGTGCTGGAAGAGTTGATATTACAGCATCGTATGTCTCCCAAATATTGCTTCTTTCGTTAAGAACACTTATCTTTTCATTGTGAGGTTTTAAATGGGTAACTTTGACATTTTGGGTAATACTTAGATTTTGGGATAAATTCATTAGAAAATCTCTCATAGATTTAAAACCTCTGTATCTTGGAGGTGAAAAATTTCCATATTCCTTAATATATCCTTTATTTATTCCATTTTGGATAACTTTTTGGAAACTGTATGATT
Organism: SAR116 cluster bacterium AG-335-N04; assembly: GCA_003279355.1. Taxonomy (GTDB): domain Bacteria; phylum Pseudomonadota; class Alphaproteobacteria; order Puniceispirillales; family Marisalimonadaceae; genus Marisalimonas. The sequence continues at coordinate 17,356 of QBZS01000018.1, read as the reverse complement.
TGGCAGTAAAAAATTGCGCACCATGAAAAAAAAAATTTGAATTATCTTTACTTTTAATGTTTCTAGTTCCTATTCTTCCTCCAATGAAACTACCCTTATCAATTATAGTTGACTTAAAACCAAAAGATTTTAACTTTAATGATGAAGATATTCCTGCTATTCCTGATCCAATAATTAGGATTTTTTTTGACATTTAGGTCCTTTCATTAGAATAGTATCTTATAGGATTAACACATAATATGGATAATTTTTTTGTAAAATCAGAGTTTATTTTAGAAAAATTTAAATTTGAAGAGAATTTTGAAATGCCATCTGTCAAGAATATGAACGCAGAAAATGTAATAAATGTTTACGAATGTATGCGTAATTTTTTTCCTAATTATCAGGAAAATAGTCATAATACAACTGTAGCTCCAAAATTAAAAAATATTTTAGATGAATTTGAGGCATTGTTACTTGATGCGTTTGGAGTTTTAAATACTGGCGCTGCATTGATACCTGGAATTGTTAAAACGTTAAATATAGCTCGAGAAAAAAACATTACACTTTTAGTAGTAACAAATGGTGCAAGCAATAATTCATATAAAAAAAGAGAACAACTTTCTTCCTTAGGTTTAGAGTTTTCAGATGAAGAAATAATCTCGAGCAGAGAAGCCGCCGAAATATTCCTATCATATAATAAGCCAGAAGGACCTTTGGGTGTTATGGGCAATATAGGGGATAACTTCAATATACCCAATCTAAATTGTGTTCCACTTGAACAAGATTATTCGATGTTTGAGGAAATGAACTCATTTATTTTATTAGGCACCTTCCAATGGGATACTGTATGGCAAGAGTTATTATTTAATTCATTAAAAGAAAACCCTAGACCATTATTTGTTGCTAATCCAGACTTGGTTGCTCCTCACGAAGAAAAGTTTAGTATAGAGCCTGCTTATTATGTATCACACCTAATTAAAAATGGAATTCATCTCCCATTTTGGTTAGGTAAACCTTTTCCAACAATTTTTGAACTTGCTATGAATAGAATTAATGAATTATCTGGTAGGCACATACCTTTGTCTAAAATTGGCATGGTTGGAGACACTCTGCATACTGATATATTAGGCGCAAATAGTTTTGGTTTAAAATCAATTTTAATGACTAAACATGGCTTACTTAAAAATGTGAATGTTGGGAAAATGATAAGACGTACTAATATTATTCCGGATTATATTGTCGAAAGTCCTTAATCAATGAAGAGTTGCTCAATTAATGACTTAAGTTTTCAAAAGGTTTGTTTTTCTTACGATGATAAACTTAATACAAATGAAATTTTAAATAACTTTAGTTATAAAATCAAAAAAGGCAAATTTACAAGTATTATAGGTCCTTCTGGGTCAGGAAAAACATCTTTGCTAAAATTAATTTCTGGTATTATTAAATGTAAAAAAGGTGAAATTAGTTTCGAAAACGAAATAATTAAAAAAAAATCGGTTGATATCAGTTTAGTACAGCAAAGTGCTGCTCTTATGCCTTGGTTGAATGTTTACCAGAATATTAAGTTAGGAAATATAAATAAAAGAAATAAAAAATCTAATAAAATTGATAAGATTATTAAAGATGTAGGTTTGCAAGAATATACAAAATTCTTCCCTTATCAATTATCAGGCGGGTTATTACAAAGAGTAGCAATTGCCAGAGCATTATTATTTAATCCCAAACTACTACTCTTAGATGAACCATTTGCTGCTTTAGATAATCTAAGTAGAGAAATTATATCTACAGAACTTATCTCAATCATTAAAAAAGAAGCTGTTACGGTCATTATGGTCACACACTCTATTGAAGAAGCAGCATTGCTAAGTGATGAAGTTTTGGTCACAGGATTGGCACCTATAAATATTATTAAAAGTTTTATTCCGCCTAAAAGTAAAAACTCTGAGTCTTGGCAAAAATTAGGGCTCAGAAAATCATTAGAAGATAAATGTTTTCATAAATATTTAAAATCAATAAGAGATACGTCATACCAAGCATTTCAAAAGGAAACTTAACTTTGACAAAAAAAAATCAAACAATTTTAGTTACTGCATCCGCAAAAAGATTAGGAAAATTGATAGCTCATCATTTAGTCAGAGAAGGTTGGGGTGTAGCTGTTCATTATAATAAATCAAAACAATTAGCAGAAGAGACTGTAGATGAATTATTGAAAATGGGGGGCAAAGTAACATTACATCAAGCTGATCTAACAATTACTTCAGATATTGATAAATTAATTAAAGATCTAGATGAACAGGATTTAATCTGGTCTGGATTAATAAACAATGCTGGCTATTTCAATTATGATAATAGTGTTAATTTTGATAGTGCATCACTTTACAATCATATGTCAGTAAATTTTACTGCACCAACAATTTTGACACAGGCTCTAGCTAAATATACCTTAAACTTAAAAAAGAAGAAGAAGAATGCACAAGGTTTTGTTATTAATATAATTGACGCAAAAATTTTTGGACTTAATCCTGATTATTATACTTATACGTTGTCAAAACAAGCAATGTATGGTCTTACAAAAATGTCTGCCTTGTCATATTCAACTTGTTTAAGAGTTAACGGTATAGCTCCTGGTATTACATTATTAGCCCCTGGACAGGATGAAAAGGCATTTAAAAAATCACATATGAAAAATTTATTAAAGGCGTCTTCCACCGTTGAAGAAATTTTAAATACGATTCAACTTATAATTCATTCTAAATCAATGACTGGACACGTAACGTTACTTGATGGAGGAGCACATCTTGCTCCACCTAGAAGGGATGTTGGTTTATAATATGGATTACAAAATAACAACAAGAACAAGAAAAATATTTATCAATAACTTGATATTGAATGCTTCAATTGGAGTGTATGAAGAAGAAAAAAAAATTAAACAAAAAATAATTGTCAATCTGGAAATATTACTTACTAATGACACTGAACCTCAAAGTGATAATTTGCAACAAACCCAAGATTATAGCCAGTTCAGGAAATGTGTAACTGATGTAGTTGATAGTAAGCATTATGATTTACTTGAGATTTTAACTAACAAAATACACACAGCTATTTCACAAAATAAATTTGTGCTTGGAGTAAAGGTAAATATATCTAAACCAGACATTTTTGACAATTGTGAAGTTGCTTACGAATTATCTAGTATTTAAAAGTTGTCTTTCTTTAATCTCATGGTGCTAAAAGACTCACTGGGGTTACTTGTTTTTAAACTAAAATTATCTATTAAGTTTTGATCGTCTGCTCTTAAAAAAGGGTTAATAATTTTTTCCTTTCCTAATTCAAAAGGTATTGTTGGCAATCCACCTCTCCGTTTATTATTTATATCTATGATGGTTTCTTCTAATAATTGATTATTAGGATCAATGTGTTTGGCAAATTTTGCATTTGAATATGTGTATTCATGGCCACAATATACCAATGTATCGTTAGGTAAAGATCTTAGTTTTATTAAGCTTGACCACATTTGGTCCATCGTACCTTCAAAAACTCGCCCACATCCAAGAAAAAATAATGTATCACCAGAAAACAAACATTTTTCATTTTCCATATAAAAACATACATGACCTAAAGTATGACCAGGTGTGTGAATAACTTTAGTTTTTGTCCCTGCAACATTAATTATATCATTATCTGAAATTAAAATGTCTATATTAGAAATACGAGTTTTATCGTATATAGGTGCAATTAATTTTGATTTATAAATTTCTAAAAGTTCGGCATTTCCCCCAATATGATCATAGTGGTGATGAGTGTTGATTATTTCGTCTAAATTCCAACCCTTAGCATTTAAAAACTTTATAACAGGAGTTGATTCTCCAGGATCAACTACACTTGTAATATTTTTTGCTTCATTTCGTATTAAATAGATATAATTATCTGAAAAAGCATTAATTATGTTGATTTCAAGCATTTTTACTCACATAAATGTAAAATATTTTAGAACTTAATTATTAAATTATATTATTTCACTTATTAATATAATCAAAAAGTTTATTTTATTAAAGTATGTATATATCAATAAATATTAAAGGATTAATATGAGTGAAACTGATTTAGATGATCTTAGATCAAAGATTGACAAAATTGATGCTAATTTATGCCAATTAATAAAAGAGAGACAATCTTTAGCCTCAAAGATAATGAACGCAAAAAAAGGTGACTTCCCTTTTGATCCTAAAAGAGAAGAAGAATTAATCAAAAAATTAGTTAATTTAGGCTTAAATAAGTTTCTAGTTGAAAAAGTATGGCGCCAAATCATCTCATCTAATTTGTCTATGCAAAAGGTTCTTAAAATTGGAGTTGCAGGAAATGATGATGAAATTCAATCGGCTTATTCTGCACATTTTGGTAACTATTTCAAAACCACATATTTCATGAGTGTTGTAAGTTTATTGGCAGCATTAGAAAAAAAAGATGTTGAGTTAGGATTTATAGATATCCAAAGTGCTAACAAATTGAAAAATCAGTCAGAAATTAAAGTTAATTTTGATATATTAGCAAACGTTCCACTTTACAAAAGCACTAATCAAAAAGAATATAATATTATTAAACTTAAAAATGATTAATTATAGGGTAATCAATGAATAATCCTGCTGCTAAACCAAGCATTGAAAAATTAGAGACTTACAAACCAAACTTTGGTAAGAGCAAAATAAATAATCTGATAAGATTATCAGCAAATGAAAGTGCTCTAGGAACATCATTGAAAGCTATAAAGGTGCTAAATTCTTTCACTCATAATTTGAATAGATATCCACCCCAAGTTAGTGAGGACTTAATAAGTGCCATAGCAAATAGATACTATCTTGATAAGAAAAAAATTATTTTAGCAAATGGTTCTGATGAATTAATTTCAATAATTTCTCAAGCTTTTTTGGAGCCTAGAGATGAGGCTATCTACACAGAATTTGGTTTTCTTCAATTTCCCCAAGCTATTTCGGTTGCTGGAGCAAAGGGTGTTGTAGCAAAAGATGTTAATTTTACAGCAAATGTAGATAATATTCTTTCCAATATTAATAAAAAAACTAAGGTGGTTTTTTTAGCTAATGCGAATAACCCAACTGGTACTTTTATTCCAAAACAAGAAGTAATTAGGTTACATAAATCAATACCTTCTAATATATTGCTGGTTTACGATGCAGCATATTCAGAATATATAAATAATAATGATTATATTGATGGAAGTAGTTTGGTTGATAACTACGAAAACGTTATAATGTTAAGGACATTTTCTAAGTTACACGGCTTAGCTTCTCTTAGGCTAGGATGGGGATATTGTTCTGAAAATATTCTGAGTAATCTTATGAAGGTAAGAGGACCATTTAGTGTAAACACTGCTGCTATACTAGCAGGTATTGAAGCGATAAAAGATATAGAATTCCAAGAAAAATCTGTTTCACATAATTTAGAATGGATGCGCTGGTTTGAAAAAAAATTAAAATTATTGAACCTAGAATTTCAAACATCAGTGACTAATTTTTTATTAATAAAATTTCCAAAAGAAGGTGTGCACAGTGCCCAAAATGCTGTAAAATTTTTAGCTGAAAAAGGAATCTTAGTTAGAGGAATGAACGCTTATAGTTTACCTAATTATTTAAGAGTTTCTATTGGTAATGAAGAGGAAAATATTACTTTTATAAAACAATTAGAAAAATTCTTAGATAATTAAAATGGATTTAAATTTTAAAAAAATTTCAATTATAGGTTTAGGTTTAATTGGAACTTCAATTTTACACGCAATTAAGGCTAAAGAAGAAGATGAATTAGTAACTTTTGCATATGATATTAACCCTAAGCATAGACAGATTGTCTCGCAAATGAAGATCGCAACCTTTGTGTGTGATGATATTGAAAATACAGTAAGTGAGGCCGATTTAGTAATTCTTGCTGTACCTGTCGGGTCGATGAAGACAGTTGCTAATTTGATAGCACCATTTCTTAGAAAAAATACTATAGTTACTGATACTGGATCAACTAAGAGGTCGGTTATAAGTGATGTCAATCCTTACATACCTGATAATGTCTATTTTATACCGTCACACCCATTAGCAGGTACTGAATATTCTGGTCCAAAATCAGGTTTTAGTTCTCTTTTTGAAAATAGATATTGGTTGATAGTTCATGATAAACAAACCAATGAGACAAAAAAGTTAATTAATTTTTTTCAAAAGCTAGGCTCAATTGTAGAAATTGTTAATACAGAATATCATGATAAAATTCTAGCAATCACTTCTCATTTACCTCATCTCATCGCTTATACAATTGTTGGAACGGCATCTGATCTTGAAACTGATCTAAAAAATGACGTAATTAAATTTTCTGCATCAGGCTTTAGAGATTTTACCAGAATAGCATCTTCAGATCCTATAATGTGGAGAGATGTTTTTCTTAATAACTCAGATGCAGTTCTTGAAATGCTTCAGAGGTTTAACGAAGATTTGTCAGATTTACAAAAAGCAATAAGAAAAAAGGATGGAGATAAATTACACTCTTTTTTTTCGAGAACTAGGTCAATTCGAAAAAAAATTATTGAAGCTGGGCAAATTTAATAAAATGTTATATTTTTTGAAAAATTATCCTAAGGTTAGTAAAAAGAAATTTGCAATACTCAGAAAGGACAAGAGAGAAAGTTTGAAACGAACTTAACCAATTCTTTATATTATGCTTTTTTGGTGTTATTGGATATGTGAAAATTTTTAAATTAGGCATTCTATATTTGAATTCAAGAAAAGCTCTTGGCATATGATAATTGCTGGTAATTAAAATAAATTCACTGATATTATTTTTTTTAACCCATTTCAAAGTTTCAAAAGCATTTGAATAAGTGTTTGTTGAGATACTATCAAGTTCAATACAACATTCAATCAAGTTAAAATCAAAATCTATATTTTTTGCTAAGCTCATTTTCGTAAAACCTTTGCCTGTTCCACTTACAAGTATTTTAGAGTTAAATGTAGACGATTTTTCAAATTTATTGACTATCTTTAATCCATCTTTAATTCTATTAGTACCACCAGTTAAAATAACAATATTTGAACTTTTTTTACTTATATTTGTTATGTTTGATAAGATCTTATCCTTATATTCAATTAATCCGATTAAAAAATATGTTAAAATCGAAGATATCAAAACAATACAAATAGTCTTAAATATAGAGCGTAACATTTATTGAATCATTACTATTTAATTTTTTAAACATGTTGGCAAAAAAAGCTATGTTAGTATACAATAATTGAAAATTTCTAATCAAAGATGAGGAATTTATCTATGCTTGAAACATGTAATTCATGTGGAACAGTATTTGACATTGACGAAAATATCTTATCAAAAAAGATTCGATGGCTTAGATGTAGTGTTTGTAATGAAAAATGGAGTGTTTCATCAATTGTTAATAAAAAATCTGACAAAAGTATTACTAAAGATAAAAAAAACCTCGTATCAAAAAATGTTATGTTTAAAAATAAGTCTGAACAAGTTAAGCATGAACTAGCCTCAATAAAATCAGCTGTAGAAAATAAAACAAAAAACATGTCTCCCAAAAACAATCCTGTATTAGAACAAAAAAATAAAACTGTTTCTGAAATAGCTTCAGAATTATCAGCTTCAAAGGTTAAAAAAGACAGTCCAACTGAAGTTAGACAGAAAAATAAAGTTAAAAACATCAATCCTTCTACAAATGAAAATTTTATTCCGTTCATTTTATTGTTAATTATAGGATTGTTTTCTGCTCTATTATTTTTTAGATCTGTCTTATTAAGTTATAGTTTTTTATATTTTCCAAAATATACCAAAAATTATGAATACAAATTGAATGAATTATTAAATTATATTAAATTACCAATATTTGCTGACCTTAATCATGTAAAAATGATAAACTTTGTAGCAACCTTTCAAAATGAACAAGTTAGGTTTGTAGGAACAATAAAAAACACTTCTAACAGACCAATATTAGTCCCTAAAGTTAAAATTTTAGCTATAAGGGAAGATAGAAAAATTATTTTAGAAAAGGTTTTAACTCTCAAAGATAAGATAATAGTTCCTCTTGCTGAGATAAAATTCAGCGAAATTTTAGAAATACAGACTAAAAAAGAAAATGTAAGTGTAAAAGCGACATTATTAAAAAAGATTTATGATCTCTAATCAAAGATAATTATTTCTTCTTTAGTGATAATATCTTTTATAGTCTCATCTTTTCTTATCTGAAAATCCTTTTCTTTATAAATCATAACTTCTATTGCATCTTTCCTTGCATTATAGTTTGATCTCATCACTGATGAATAAGCACCAGTTGTCCTAATAGCCAACAGATCATCATTATCAACTTTACCTATTTTCCTGTCTAAGGCAAAAAAATCTCCAGTCTCACAAATTGGTCCAACTATGTCAGCGATAATTTCAGTATTACTGGTTTTCTTGACTGTTTCAATTTTATGATATGCGTCATATAAAGTAGGTCTAATTAAATTATTCATTGCAGCATCAACAATAATAAAATTTTTTTCTTTAGTTTTTTTATTTCTTATCACTTTGGTAATTAGGATCCCTGCTTCAGCAATTAGGCTTCTTCCAGGTTCAAAACTTAAACCGTAGTCAGATTCTTTAAACAAATTTAAGATGATATTCTTATAATTATTAAAATCAGGTTCTAAACTATTATTATAATTTATTCCAATTCCACCGCCTAAATCCAAAGTGGGCACTGTGTATCCACTCAATCTGAGTTCATCAGCTAAATTTTTAAGATTTAAATATGCTCTATGAAAAAATTTAAAATCAAATATTTGTGATCCTATATGAACACCTAAACCCACTGGATTTATATAGTCCAATTGATGAAGCTTTTTGTAAATTGATTTTACATTTTGGAAATCTATTCCAAATTTAGTTTCTTTATCACCAGTTGATATTTTCTTATGAGTTTTAGGAGCTATGTCAGGATTGACTCTCAAACATATGTTAGCAGTCAACTTAAGCCTAGAAGCAATTGCAGAAATGTCGTTTAATTCCTCCTCTGACTCTATGTTGAATTGTAAAACATCATTTTTTAAAGCGAACTCAATTTCGTGCTTATCTTTACCTACACCAGAAAATATAATTTTTTGTGGTGGCATTCCCGCTGCAATACATTTTTCAAATTCTCCTATTGAAACTATATCTGCTCCACAGCCTAATTTTGCAAAGTAGCTTATAACACTTAAAGCGTCGTTTGCTTTAACAGCATAATGAATATTTCCCTGAACTTCCTTTATGGTATCAAAAAAAGTATTATAACGTTTTTTTATTAGACCTGCATCATATATAAAAAATGGTGTCCCATACTTTTCTGCTAAGGAAGTAATTTTAATGCCTTGAATATTTAATTCACCATTTCCATCTCTATAAAATCCAATCTTATGCATAATGAAATCTATTGTTCTGAAATTATTTGTGAGGGCTTTAATGGTGCATCTTTCCTTCCACATCCATTAAATGAAAATACTAAAAAAAATAAAATTATTAAAATTATAGATCTAAACTTCATATTTTTAATCCTTTAAGAACCTTGCTTTAGCTTTTTTAATTGCTAGTAAAACACTGTCTGGCGCAGTTCCACCGTATGAGGTTCTTTTAGAAACAGAACTTTCTATTTTAAGAATATCTAATATCGAAATATCAACATTTGGAACTATAGTTCGAATTTCTTCTATTGTTAAATTCTCTAAAGTAACTTCTTTTTTTTCAGCTAACAATACAATCTTACCAGTTAAATGATGTGCGTCCCTAAAAGGTATTTTAAGTTTTCTTACTAAATAGTCTGCAAAATCTGTTGCAGTTGGAAAACCTTTCTGAAGAGCTTCCATCATTTTGTCCGGGACAGGTTCAAGATTTTTAATCATTCCTTCCATATTGATAATGCATAATTCAATAGTTTTAGCAGTATCAAAAATTGGCTCTTTATCTTCTTGCATATCTTTCCCATAGGTCATGGGAAGGCCTTTAAGGACTGTCAATAAGCTAAGTAAATTTCCAAATATTCTTCCAGGCTTTGCTCTTATTAATTCAGCCGCATCAGGATTTCTTTTTTGTGGCATAATACTTGATCCTGTTGTGTAGCTTTCAGGTAATTTAACAAAATTAAACCTATCTGAGGACCAGATTACTAACTCTTCGGCTAATCTTGATAAGTGAATAGCTATCAAGGATGATGAAGACATAAATTCAATTGCAAAATCTCTATCTGATACAGAATCCATGGAATTTTCTGTCGGTTTGCTAAAATCAAGTTTTTGAGCAACAAAATGTCTATCTATCGGATAACTGGTACCTGCTAATGCCGCAGAGCCTAAAGGCAATTCATTCAATCTTTTCCTACAGTCACTTAATCTGCCCCTGTCTCTTCCAAGCATTTCTACATAGGCGAGCAGATAATGTCCAAATGTAACTGGTTGCCCAACTTGTAAATGAGTATATCCTGGCATCAAGAGATCATAATAAATTTCTGATTTTTCAATTAGTGTTCTCTGTAAACTTTTAAGATTTAGTTCAATTTGGTCTATTCTTTTTCTTAGCCATAATTTAATATCAGTGGCAACTTGATCATTTCGTGATCGAGCGGTGTGTAATTTTTTACCTGCCTCACCAATTATTTCAATTAATCTATTTTCAATATTCATATGAATATCTTCCAGTTTAACTGAAAAATTAAATTCATTATTGGATATTTCTAATTCTATTTGTTTTAAGCCTGATTTAATTAATTCTAATTCATCTTCTGAAATAATATTTTGTTTTGAAAGCATTTCAGAATGGGCTATGGATCCTTCAATATCTTCAATATATAAAATTTTATCAAATTGAATAGAAGAACTAAACTCTTCCACTATTTCATCGGTAGGAGCTAAAAATCTTCCACCCCATATTTTACTATTACTTTTTTTCATTTTTAATCTATATTGAATTACTACAAACTATCATTCAAACAACTATTAATATGCATACATCAAAATTTAGTAAAAAAATATTATTAATATTATACTTTTTAATTTTAAGTAATAAAACTTCTGCTACTGAATATATAGAAAAACTTAGAGATCCTATACAATTTCCTACATTCACTATATTAGATAGTAAAGAAAACCCAATAATTTTAAAGTTAAATAAAAATTTAGATAAAAATGGATATGTAGTAAATTTTTGGGCTACTTGGTGTGTTCCTTGCAAAAAAGAACTTCCTGATCTTAGCTCATTAGACCAAAAACTGGAAAATTACAAAATTGATGTGTTAACGATTTCAATAGATAAAAAAAATATTAAAGATCAAATCAAATTTCTATTAATTAATGGAGCATCCAATTTAACTCATTTTTTTGATAAAGAAATGAATATTTTTAAAGCGATAAAGTTAAGAGGAGTCCCTACAACTATATTGGTTGATAAAACAGGCTTAGTCATATCAAAGCATGAGGGTATTTTAAAATGGTCAAAAGATAAAGTAGTAAAAGAAATAGTAAATTTACTTAATTAGCTTTTCCATTTCTGGCACGGCTTTAAATAAATCATTAGAAAGTCCATAATCAGATACTGTAAAGATGGGAGCTTCTTCATCTTTATTTATAGCTACTATAACTTTACTATCTTTCATGCCTGCTAAATGTTGTATTGCACCAGATATTCCAGCAGCAATATATAAATTAGGTGCTACAACTTTACCAGTTTGACCTACTTGCCAATCATTTGGAACATAGCCTGCGTCTACAGCAGCTCTGCTGGCTCCCATGGCTGCGCCTAGTTTATCTGCTAATTTTTCAAGAACTTTAAAATTTTCGCTGGATCCTAGTCCTCTTCCGCCTGAGACAACGATATCAGCTGCAGTCAATTCAGGACGTTCATTTTTTGAAAGTTCAGAGCTTATATATTTTGCTAGGTCAGTGTTTTTAGAAGGGTCAGTAGACACTATTTTAGCTTGTTTATCAGTTAATGTAGCTTTCTCAAAAGCTGTAGTTCTTACAGTTATAATTTTACAGGCGTCACTACTTTTACATGTCGCAATAGCGTTACCTGCATATATTGGTCTTTTAAAAGTTTCATGATCAATAATTTCAATTATATCTGGAATAATCATTACATCTAGCAATGCTGCTAAGCGTGGTGCTGTGTTTTTTCCATTTGCTGTGCTTGCAAACAAAATATGCGTATAACCATTCGCAATAGACTGAATTAAAAGACTTGTATTTTCAGCTAGGGGTTTATCATAAATAGAGTTATTAGAAAATATAACTTGATTAACACCTTCGATTCTACTTCCAGCGTCAACCACATTTTTGCAATTATAACCAATTACTAATAAATCTGTACTGCCAATTTGTTTAGCAGCATTTACGGTATGTAAAGTTGCAGGCAATAAGTCAGTATTATTATGCTCTGCTACAACAAGAATATTCATTTTTTAACCTCATAATATTTATATTACTTTTGCTTCGTTTTTTAATTTGTCAACTAGCTCTTCAACTGTTTTTAACATAGTTCCAGATTGACGTTTGGTAGGCTCTTCAACTTTCAAAATATCCAGCCTTTGTTCAATGTTTAAGTTCAGCTTATCAACTTGAATTTGGTTTATTGGTTTCTTCTTTGCTTTCATAATATTTGGAAGGCTTGCATACCTTGGTTCATTTAATCTTAAATCTGTGCTGATCACAGCAGGTAGTGCAACTTCTATATTTTCTATACCTCCGTCAACTTCACGACTTACAACTGCTTTTTTGTCTGAAATCTCAACTTTACTTGCAAAAGTAGCCTGTGGCCAACCAAGTAAAGCAGCAATCATTTGTCCAGTAGCATTCATATCATCATCTATAGCTTGTTTTCCCAAAATCATTAGATCTATACTCTCCTTCTTAGCTATAGATGAAATAATTTTAGCAATGTTAAGAGGTTCAAGATCATTTGTAGCTTCTATAAAAATTCCGGAGTCAGCGCCCATAGCTAGAGCATTCCTAATAGTTTCTTGAACTTGAGTTGATCCAATTGAGATAGCAATTACCTCAGTAGCTATTCCCTTTTCTTTAAGCCTTAAAGCTTCTTCAACAGCAATTTCATCGAAAGGGTTCATCGACATTTTTACATTATCTAATTCCACGCCGGATTTATCGCTTTTAACTCTAACCTTAACGTTATAGTCAACAACTCTTTTTACAGGTACTAAGACTTTCAAGTTAAACTCCTTTTCCACATCTATCTGTTATAAATTATTCTTGATTTAAACCTGGTATCCACAATATATCTTTTAATCCATTTTCATTAAAAACTCTACACAAAACAAACAATAAATCAGATAACCTGTTTAAATATGTTAATGATTTCATGTTGATTTCTTCTTTACTTGAAAGTAAACTTATATCTCTTTCAGCTCTTCTAGCAATTGTTCTTGATACATGTAATAAAGAAGAAGCTTCTGAACCACCAGGTAGAATAAATGAATTTAATGCTGTTAAATCTGCATTATACTGGTCTATTCTTCTTTCAAGTTTATCAATTTGACTTTTTTTAATTCTAAGTGGTGGATATTTTTGTTTACCTTTTAGTTTAGGAGTTGAAAGATCCGCACCTAAATCAAACAAGTCATTTTGAATTTCTTTAATTAAATCCTTAATTTCAACTGATAAGGGATTTGAATTATCTTTATTTAGACAAAAATAAACCAGACCCAACGACGAATTTAATTCATCTACAGATCCATATGCCTGCGGCCTTGATGAATGTTTAGGAACTCTACTTCCATCAGTCAAACCTGTTGATCCATCGTCACCAGTACGAGTGTAAATTTTATTTAGTTTAACCATTAGAATATCTCTTATACATTAAAAGACACACAAATATTAAAATAGCCACAGCTTGTAATATAATTCTATATCGCATTAAAATATTACTGTTAGATTTGTTATATTCACCTCCTCTAGCCATAGTGATTAATCCCCAAGCTAAGATAAGAACTACTAAAAACATTGAGATAAATAATGTAATATTAAACCAATCCACTAGAAATTTTCTCCTAAAAAGTTCACAAAATTTTCTTTTTTATTTTTATAAGCAGCCTTAATAGTATTATGCATTAGGCAGGCAATTGTCATTGGGCCAACACCTCCTGGTACAGGAGTAATTTTTTTTGCAATATTTACAACTTTTTTAAAACTAACATCACCGACAAGTTTAGTTTCATTTGCCTTAGTTTCTGAGTTAACAAACTGCAATCTGTTTATACCTACATCTATAATTATAGCATCCTGTTTTACATATGTATCGTCAACCATCTCAGGAATTCCTACCGCTGATATCAAAATATCTGCTTTTTTACAATGCTCGCGAAGATTTTTAGTTTTAGAGTGTGTTATTGTAACCGAACAATTGGAAGACAATAAAAGTGAAGCCATAGGCTTCCCAACAATGTTTGATCTACCAATAATTACAGCATTTTTTCCACTTAGTTCTTTTAATTCATTTTTTAACATGTAAAAGCAACCTAATGGTGTACATGGTATGAAATTGGGATCACCCATAAATAGTTTACCGAAATTAGTTGGATGAAATCCATCAACATCTTTTATCGGGTTAATACTATTAATAATTTTTTTTTCTGAAATATGTATTGGTAAAGGAAGTTGAACAAGAATACCGTCAACATTTTGATCATAATTAAGCTTAAATATTTCATTTAATAAATCTTTTTCTGATACATTTCTAGAAAGAATTACTTCTACGGATCGTATTCCGTTTTTTTTTGCCGTATGTACTTTATTTTTCACATATATACTACTAGCTGTGTTGTCTCCAACTAATATTACAGAAAGACAAGGCTTTCGGTTGAAATTTTTAAAGAATTCAGTACTTAAAGGATGTAGTTTTTGCAGAAATTCTTCAGAATATTTTTTCCCGTCTATAATTTTTTTAAAATGTTCCATAGACGTTATCCTATAACCCTAATCTATAATCTTGAATTAAGTTTTTTATAAAACTTAGCAATAGAATGACGATTACTGGTGATAAATCAATGCCTGATAGAGAAGGCATGTATTTCCTTATTTTTCCTAATAAGGGCTCATGTAATGAAATTAAGGCACGAAATATGATGTTTATAATTTTATTATAACTATTTATCATTTGGAATTGAATCAGAAGACTCATTATAACATATACAAATAGAGTATATAAGTAGAGTGTAATGATTTCATTTAATAATATTAAGAGTGCATTCATGATATTATGGTAAAAGTGAAATTAATAGCTTTATAAATAATTATTAATATTTAAAATACTACATTTAATGTAAACTTTTGTCTATTTTACGAACTTCTATCAAAAGGAAAACAAAGTGCTAATAAATATAAGAAAAAATCTTGTAGAATTAATTTTTAATATATGCCTTATTTATAGCTTTATTCATTTCATCTTTCCCTCATTCGCTCTTGAAAGGAATGAAAGTTGGAAAGACGTTTTAAAAAAAGCATCTGGACAGACGATATATTTTCATGCATGGGGCGGAGCTAAAAATATTAATTCTTATATAAAATGGGCTGCAGGAGAAGTAAAAAAGAAGTATAATATTACTGTTAAACATGTAAAGGTTTCTGACACAGCAAATGTTGTCGCAAAAATTTTATCCGAAAAAAATGTAAAAAAAAATAATAATGGTTCAGTAGATTTAGTATGGATAAATGGCGAGAATTTTTCATTAATGAAGAGTAATAGCTTATTATTAAGTGAAAAATGGATATTTAATTTACCTAATTCAAAATTTTTAGATTTTAGTAATGATCCAAGCTTGCTTAATGACTTTGGAATACCAACTGATGGCATGGAAATGCCATGGGGAGTTTCTCAATTAAATTTCTATTATGATACTAAATATATAAATTCACCCCCTAGATCTGCCTTAGAATTAAAAAATTACATAATTAAAAATAAAGGAAGGTTCACTTTTCCTCAGCCACCTGACTTTGTAGGCACTAGTTTTTTAAAGCAAATTTTAATTGAACTTATTTCTGATAAAAATTTATTAAAATTGAAGTATGATACTCAACAACATGAAAGAGAGCTTGACACTTTGTGGCAATGGCTTGACGAAGTTACTCCTCACTTATGGAGAAGAGGCAAAAATTATCCATCAAACTACTTGGCTATTACTGAACTGGTAGCAGAAAGAGAAATAGATCTTGGAATGGCATTTAACATTGCACATGCTTCAAACTCTATATCTGAAGGTAAACTTTCAAATTCTGTGAGGAGTTATATCCACGACAAAGGTACGCTAGCTAATGTTCATTTTGTAGCAATACCGTATAACTCTTCTAATAAAGCAGCTTCCAAAGTATTTGCAAACTTTTTAATCTCGCCTAAAGCCCAAATAAAAAAACAGAACAAAGATTTTTGGGGAGATCCAAGCGTAATATCTATAAGTAAATTAAGTCAAAAGTGGAAAAACAAATTTTCAACTCTTCCCAGAGGACTAGCCACATTAACTAATGATGATTTGAGAATGAAGCTTGAGGAACCCCATCCTTCATGGGTAAAAGTTATTGAAGATAAATGGATTAAAAAATATGGGTCTAGTAATTAAACATTCATGGGAACAAATTTTTATGGAAAACTAAGCAAAGCCCTAGTAATTTCTATTGGAACACTAGTTATAGTTCCTATTATTTTTGGATTTTTTGGTTTTTTTTTACCATCTATTGGATATTTCCCCATCTTGGGTAAAAGTGAATTCAATTTAAATTATTTTCACTTATCATTCAATATTGCAGGCATTTCAAAATCTATAATACTGTCATTGTTTACTGGACTAGTTTCGACTTTATCAGCATTATTTTTTTCGCAAGTTATACTTTTATATCTCTTTAAAACAAGAGCCTATAATTACATTAAAATAATAATATCACCTTTGATAGCATTGCCTCATATTACGATGGCTATTGGGTTAATATTTCTTTTTTCTCCAAGTGGTTTATTTTTCAGATTGATTTCACCTTGGTTGACAGGCTTTGATAGACCCCCAAATATTTTTATAATGCCGGATGAGTATGGACTTTTTTTAATTTTAGGGCTTGTTTTAAAAGAAATTCCATTTTTTATTTTAGTTTCTTTATCTGCTTTACAAGAATTTTCTGCAAAAAAAATATTTGATCTCGGCAAATCTCTTCAAAATTCTAATTTTTCTTCATGGTGTATCTTAATTTTTCCGTTAATTTATAAAAAAATAAGATTTGTTATTTTCATTGTAATTGCATTCACAGCTTCGGTTGTTGATATGTCATTAATTCTGGCTCCATCTACTCCATCTACCCTGGCAATT
>QBZS01000017.1:0-27948 GCA_003279355.1 SAR116 cluster bacterium AG-335-N04 | reverse complement strand
AACAAAGGAACGTCTTGTTATTTTAGCCATTTAATCCTCCTCCAAAATTAAAAACTTATTAAATGTTAACAACTTTTAAACTTAAGTAAAATTTTATTTTTATTTAGTTTTACTCAAATAAAGTGCAAGTGAGTTAATTTCTTCTTCACCAAGTCTGTCAGCAACCATTTGCATAACAGCGTTATCTTTTTCTTTTGTTTTATATGCTAAAATTTTTTTAATAAAAACTGCAGTCTTCATTCCGGTTATTTTAGGTATACCTTGACCTAAACCGGTGGAATTGTGGCAAGTAACACATTCTCCAGATAAATGTTGACCATATTCGAAATCAGCCCCAGCTAAAGCTTTACCGTCAGCCAATATCTTGTTTGAGAACAAAAGTAAAATAATGACGGAAAAAAAAACAAATTTGGACTTCATAACCCCCCCCAGGTTTAAAAGTAGATAAAATTTACCATTTAGCCATTGTTATACTATTTTCATTATTTACAATTATTAATTAATTTATTTATTTATCAAGGAATAATTTTCCTATGGAAAATTTTCATTGTTATATGTCTATTTTCAATTTAAAATATAACTTAATATGTTAAAAAACTGCAAGGTTAGTTATGAGCTTATATAAGAATTATATATCTGAAATTGAAAACAGAAAAAAAGAAGGTTTAAAGCCAAAGCCAATAGATAATGGCACTTTATTAAAAGAAATTATTTCACAAATAAAAGACGAAAATAACATTCACAGAACCGATTCACTCAACTTTCTTATTTATAATACTATCCCAGGCACAACTTCTGCAGCATTTGTAAAGTCAAAGTTTTTAAAAGAAATTATAATAAAACATATTGTTGTAAAAGAGATTCAACCAAAATTTGCATTTGAACTTTTATCTCATATGAAAGGCGGCCCATCGATCGAAGTGCTTCTTGATTTAGCTTTGGGTGAAAATAAATCTGTAGCTCTAGAAGCAGCAGAAGTTCTTAAAACCCAAGTTTTTCTTTATGAGATTGATACCACTAGATTAGAGAATGCTTACAGTAAAGGTAATAAAATTGCGGAAGATATTATTAAAAGTTATTCAGAGGCAGAATTTTTTACCAAGCTTCCAGAAATTGAGGAAGAGATTAAAGTTGTAACATATGTTGCAGCTGAAGGAGATATTTCAACCGATTTATTATCACCTGGAAATCAGGCTCATTCAAGATCTGACCGTGAGCTTCATGGTAAGTGTATGATATCAGAAGCAGCACAATTAGAGATTAGAAGATTGCAAAAGGAAAATCCTGACAAACGTGTGATGATAGTTTCTGAAAAAGGAACAATGGGTGTTGGTTCGTCAAGGATGTCAGGAGTTAACAATGTTGCTTTGTGGACAGGTATTCAAGCTAGTCCATATGTTCCATTTGTAAATATTGCTCCAATAGTGGCAGGAACGAATGGTATATCACCAATTTTTTTAACAACAGTAGGTGTTACTGGGGGAATAGGAGTTGATCTAAAAAATTGGACTAAAAAGCTTGATACAGACGGAAATCCAATAATTAATAATGACGATAATCCAGTACTTGAGCAAAGATATAGTGTTGATACTGGGACAGTATTATCCATCAATACTAAAAAACAAAAACTATATGATGAAACAGGTGACAAAGAGCTTGTAGATATGTCTTCCTCTTTTTCACCACAAAAACTTGAGTTCATGAAAGCTGGTGGTTCATATGCTATTGTATTTGGAAAAAAACTTCAGAGCTTTGCCTGTAAAGCTCTAAATATAGAATTAAAATCTGCATTTGCACCTTCAAAACAAGTTTATAATTCTGGTCAAGGTTTCACCGCTGTAGAAAAAATATTTAATGCAAATGCGGTGGGTGTTGAAGATGGTGTCAAGTTACATGCAGGATCTGATGTGCGCGTAAAAGTTAATATTGTTGGGTCTCAAGACACTACAGGTTTAATGACTTCACAAGAGTTAGAAGCTATGGCCGCGACTATAATTTCTCCAAATGTTGATGGAGCTTATCAATCAGGATGTCATACTGCTTCTGTATGGGATTTTAAAGCTCAAGAAAACACGCCTCGACTTATGAAATTTATGCATAAATTTGGTCTTATTACCGCACGTGATCCAAAAGGTTCTTATCATTCAATGACCGATGTTATTCACAAAGTTTTAAATGACATAACTGTTGATGATTGGTCAATTATCATTGGTGGTGATTCCCATACTAGAATGTCAAAAGGTGTTGCATTTGGTGCTGATTCCGGAACAGTTGCGCTTGCCTTGGCAACTGGTGAAGCAACTATGCCTATACCTGAATCAGTAAAGGTTACTTTTAAAGGTAAAATGAGTGATCATATGGATTTTCGCGATGTAGTACATGCAACTCAAGCACAGATGCTTAAACAATTTGGTGACAATGTTTTTCAAGGAAAGATTATAGAAGTACATCTTGGAACTCTTTTAGCTGATCAAGCTTTTACTTTTACAGATTGGACAGCAGAAATGAAGGCCAAAGCATCTATCTGTATCTCTGAGGATAATACACTTGTTAAATCATTAGAAATTGCAAGAGATAGAATACAGGTAATGGTTGATAAGGGTATGGAGAATAAAGACAAAATGCTTCATAGGTTAATAGGTATTGCAGAAAAAAGAATATCTGAAATTAAATCGGGGAAAAAACCCGCATTAAGACCTGATGTAAACGCAAAATATTCATCTGAAGTTGTTGTGGATCTTAACTTAATTGACGAGCCGATGATTGCTGATCCAGACGTCAATAATCACGATGTGTCTAAGAGGTATACTCATGATACTATAAGACCAATTTCATATTATAACGCAGAAAAAAAGGTTGATCTTGGCTTTGTAGGCTCGTGTATGGTTCATAAAGGGGATGTAAAAATTGTTGCACAAATGTTACGTAATCTTGAAAAATCGTCAGGTAAAGTGAATTTCAAAGCTCCTCTAGTAGTAGCGGCACCAACCTATAATATAATAGATGAACTTAAAGAAGAAGGTGACTGGAGTATCTTGCAAAAATACTCTGGCTTTGAGTTTGATGATAAAAATCCAAAAAATTCAGCACGTCTAGAATATGATAATATTCTTTATCTTGAAAGACCTGGCTGTAACCTTTGTATGGGAAATCAAGAAAAAGCTGCTAAAGGGGATACGGTTTTGGCGACCTCAACAAGATTGTTCCAAGGTAGGGTAGTAGAAGACACTGAAGAAAAAAAAGGTGAATCATTACTTGCTTCTACCCCAGTTGTAGTTCTTTCAGCAATTTTAGGAAGAACACCAACAATAGAAGAGTACAAGATAGCAGTTGAAGGAATAGACCTCACTAAATTTGCACCTCCAGTAGAAAAAAATCAAAATACCTTATCAGCGCATTTTTAATTTAATTGAAAAAAGAGCTAAAGAACAAAACATATCTTTAATTATCCCAATTATAGGTCAAGTGATAGATATGGAAATTTGATTACTTCTGAAAATTAGTGGGAAAAACTAATAGTTTTTACTGAAATAGCAATTTAGAAAATTGAAACAAAGCGAGTTAAAAATGAAAATACAAAATTTAGAGGAATTAGATACACCGTGCTTGATTTTAGATAAATCTCTTCTAGAAAAAAATTGTTTCAAAGCAAGAAAGAAATGTCTTGAATTTAATACTATTTTAAGACCTCATGTTAAAACACCCAAAAGTATTGAAATTGCAAAAATAGCACTTGATAATCAGATAGGACCTATAACAGTTTCAACTCTTAACGAAGCAGAATATTTTGCCAGTGCGGGTTTTAAAGATATTTTATATGCTGTTTGCATCATTCCTAAAAAACTAAAAAGATTAAATTTCATTCAACAAAAATATAGTTGCATTATTCGTATAGTTATAGACTCAACTTATGTTGCCCAAGAAATTTTAAAGTACAGCAAATTGCATAATGCTAATTTTGAAATTCTTTTAGAAATTGACTGCGGAGAGGGAAGAAGTGGTATAGATTATCAAGACGAAATGATTGGAGAAATATCTAGAGTTTTTGAACCAAATCACAAGACAAAGTTGTTAGGTGTTTTAACTCACGCTGGACATAGTTATTCTACCAAAGACAAAAATGAAATTATTACAATTAGTAACATTGAACGCGAAGAGGCTATAGCCTCTTTAAAAAAAATTTTAAATTTTGAGAATAAGTCTCAAATAATTAGTATAGGGTCTACACCAACAATGTTTTTGGCTTCAAACCTTGATGGTATTTCTGAAGTTAGGGCAGGCATTTATATGTTCTGGGATTTAGCACAAGCTTCTAAAGGAATTTGTAAAATAGAAGATATTGCAATAACTGTATTAGCAAGTGTCATAGGCCATAATCATCAAAGAAAAAGAATAATTATTGATGCAGGATCATTAGCATTGTCAAAAGATATAAGTGCAAATAAATTTATGCCAGAAGCAGGTTATGGTTTAATTTGTAATCCACATACAGCAATACCTTTTGAAGGTCTTAATATTTCAGAAGTACATCAAGAACACGGATCTATAAAGATAAAAAGCACAGATTGGTTTAATAGGTTACCTATAGGAAGTCTAGTTCGAATATTACCAAACCATGCATGTTTAACTTGTGCTGCTTATGAAAGTTACCATGTCTTAGAAAATGGTAGTATTATAGACAATTGGTCAAGAACTAATGGTTGGTAATTATAATTCAGATTTAAATAAGAGTTTAAATGCTTTTTATTTATATAAAGTATTATTATATAAATATAACTAATATCTAACTTATTAAAAATTTGTGAGAAATAAATATGTCGATTTGGGGAAGTTTATTAGGTGGTGTTATTGGCTTTTCTTTTGGAGGTCCGTTTGGAGCTTTATTGGGGTCTTTTTTAGGTGGAAAAATTTCAAGATTAAGCTCTACTAAAACTCTTGGTAAACAACAAAATTCTCAAGAAATTTTTGCACTTTCACTCATAGTTCTTTCAGCGAAGCTTAGTAAGGCTGATGGACAGGTTAGTAAAGAAGAGTTGATTGCTGTTAAAGATAAGTTGCAAATTCCGGATAGTGAAATTGATCAAGTGGCTAAAATTTTTAATAAGGCAAAAGATGAAAGCACTGGTTATGAACCATATGCAAAACAAATTAGTGAGATTTTTCGGGGTAATATTAATGTTTTAGAAGAGGTTGTAAATATTCTATTTTATATCGCTGAGTCGGATGGTCATGTAAGTACTGAAGAAGAATCAATGATTGCAAATATTGCTTATATCTTTGGTTTAACGCAAAAACAGTATGAAAGTATCAAAGAATCTAGAAAGTCATCTGATAAGCTTAATCCTTATATTGTATTAGAAAGTCAACCAACTGACGATCTTCAAACAATTAGGAAAAAATATATAAAACTATCTAAAGAACATCATCCTGATTTGTTGATTAGTAAAGGTGTGCCTATAGAAGTTATTAATGAAAGTAAGAATAAAATGAGGGCTATCAATGCTGCCTGGGATCAAGTACAAAAGCTTAAAAATAATTGAAGATTTAACGATTGATTTAGATTTTATTTTACTCCATTTAAGTCAAATTCATCTAAAAAGAAATTTTTCATATCATTTTTATACCACTTTTCATAATCCCAAGGTTCTTCTGATACTATGTTTTTAGTGGGCATATAGATTTGTGCATCATGATGAATTTGATTAACATTAACTTTTACAAATTGCCTAAAGTAATTCTTTCCCTCAAATCTATCCAATTTTTTTAATTCTTCAAAAGTTATATTATTAATGAGCAAGCCTTTAACAACATCAACTTGATTATTTGTATATTTTATAAGAGGATAATTTGCATTTTTAACTCTAAATACTTTATGCTTTAACAAATATCCTATTGAGATGTTGTGATTATCGCTACTTTCTCCAATCACAGCCTTGCGAACTTCTAGAGATCTAAGAGTTCCATAAAAGAATAAAGAATAATTAACTTGGTACTTAGTTAAAGATTTTTTGATTTTTTTTTCATAAGAAAAACAATTATTGTTATTATTAAATTTTTGAAAATATTCGTCAGTTTTTCCATCTATTTCGTGGTTAAGGTAATCAACACAACTTTTGATGTAATTGTTTATTAAAGTTGAGATATCATGACTATAGTTTTTTACATCAAATAAATTTGTTATTGAAATTAAATGCTTTAACTCGTCAATATTAAAATCTCGTAGGACAAAGCTTAATTGTAAATATGTATCTTCAAATCTAAAGTCATGAGGAAATTCCTCATTCCATAAATCAGTATCAAGTTTCCAGTTTTGCTTAAGATTATCTCTTAAAACCACCAACTTTAAGGATTTAATGTCATCATTAATATTTAAAGTTTCATCCATTGTTTTTAATTATATTCAAATTTTTTATTTACAAACTAGATTTCATTTTTAACATATTGCTGTATGAAGATTAAACAAAAATATATTTAAAAATAAGAGATATATATGTTTACAAAGAAACTTGGAAAATCAATTGGTATTGAGATTACAGGTTTAGATACAAAAGTAGATCTAAGTAAAAAAATAAAGAGTAAAATTTCTGACCTTTTGTCAGAATTTTCAGTAGTTGTAATTAGAAATCAAAATATATCAAACGACGAGCATATTAAATTTAGTCAGCACTTTGGTACTTTAGAAACAACTAAAGCTGGCACTGATGGCTCAGGTTCAAAATTAATAATACTTCGAAACTTTGATGAAGATGGAAACATTGTTCCTGCTACGGATAGGCAAAGATTAAATAATTTAGCTAATCAAGAGTGGCATAGTGACAGTTCTTTCAAAGTTATTCCTTCAAAAATGTCAATTCTTTCTGCCAAAATGATACCATCTAAAGGTGGTAATACCGAGTTCTTATCGATGAGAGCGGTTTATAGTTCATTACCTGAAAAATTAAAATTAATAATTGAAGATAAAGTTTGTTGGCACGACTATTCTCATGGAAGATCAAAAATAGATCCAAATTTAGTTACCCCTGAAGAAAAAAAAGCACTCCCTCCTGTTAAACAAAAGTTAGTATTAAATAATGATAAGCACGGAAAATCTCTTTACTTAGGCGCACATTGTAGTTCAGTCGAAGGTATGCCAAAACCTGAAAGTAAAAAGCTTTTTAGAGAGATTTATCAATATGTTGATAATGAAAGCTTTGTTTATTCTCATTCTTGGAAACCATATGACTTAATAATATGGGACAACAGAGCTGTTTTACATAGAGCAACGCCAATAAAAGGGAAAATAGAAAAAAGATTAATGGTAAGAACAACCATTGCTGGTGAAACGTCAACTTTAAATCATTAAACAGATTTGAGATATTAATATGGAAAAATTTGACTATATAATAGTTGGTTCAGGATCTTCAGGTTCGGTTGTTGCAAATAGACTATCTGAAATTAATAATATAAATATATGTGTTCTTGAAGCTGGTGGTAGTAACCAACATCCATTTATAAAAATGCCAGCTGGTTTTATTAAAACAATCAATGATAAAAGATTTAATTGGTGTTTTAAAACTGAAAGTAACGAAAACGTTAATAATAGAGAAATATTGTTTCCAAGAGGAAAAGGTTTTGGAGGCTCTAGTTCTATTAATGGACATTTGTACGTTAGAGGACAACCAGATGATTATAATCAATGGGCACAGCTTGGAAACCTTGGTTGGTCTTATGATGATGTTTTACCATATTTCAAAAAGTCAGAATTTAGAGAAAATGGAGATGAGAGGTATAGGGGTAAAAACGGTCCTTTGTTTGTTTCAGATGTTGTTGAAAAACATCCTATTTGTGAGGAATTCGTTTCTGGTTCTAAAGAATTGGGAATATCAGTTCAAGAAGACTATAATTCAGGTGAACAAGAAGGAATTTTTTATTATCAAAGAACTATTAAAAATGGGATGAGGTATAGTGCTTATGACGCTTTTCTAAAAACTGCACTTAAAAGAAAAAATGTAAAAATAAAAAAAAATACACTTGTCTTAAAAATTATATTCAATGATCAAAAAGCTGTTGGATTAGTTTATGAGAAAAATAATAAGATATTTGAAATTTTTGCTAATAAGGAAATTATTTTATGTGCTGGAGCAATTGGTTCACCTCATTTGCTTCAAGTGTCTGGAATAGGTGATGGAGAATACTTGAAATCAATAGGAATTGATCCTCTATACGAAATTAAAAATGTGGGTGAAGGTTTGCAAGACCACTATGCGGTAAGAGTTGCAAACAAAATTAATTTACCAATTTCCCTTAATGAAAAGGCTCGAGGCTATAAATTATTTTTAGAAATTATGAAATGGTTTTTTTTGAAAAAAGGTCTGATATCTTATAGTCCAGCGCATGTTGGAGCTTTTTTAAAATCATCATCTGAAATAGCTTTTCCTGATTTACAATTTGTTTTTACACCAGCGTCATATACTGAAGGTATGATTGGCAAATTACAAGAAGTGCCTGGAATAACTTGTGGTGTTTGGCAATCTAGGCCATTGAGCAGAGGATTTGTTAGAGCTTTATCTCAAAACATTAGAGATGCTCCAATTATTCAACCTAACTATCTAAAAGAAAAAATTGATCAAGATGTATTGGTGACAGGTTTTAAAATGTGTAGAGCACTTCTTAAAACTTCAAATATAGATAAAATTTCTATTGGGGAGACACTTCCAGGTGATAATATCCAGACAGACGAAGAAATACTAAATTATCTCAGAAATAATGGTGCTACAGTCTACCACGCTATTGGAAGTTGTAGGATGGGGATAGATAAAAATGCAGTTGTAACACCGTCACTTAAAATAAAAGGATTAAGTAACATTAGAATTGCTGATGCCTCAATAATGCCAACAATGCCGTCAGGAAATACAAATGCAGCAACGTTAATGATTGCTGAAAAAGCTTCTGATATTATTAAAAAGGATTTATAATTCTTTATTAAATTTTTTTAAATGCCTTGATATTGCTCTCATTTCGAGGTCCTTAATAGCTAACTCTTCAAGGCTTTCTAATGTATTGTCGAAATATTCTTGGCAGGTTCCTAAAAACCCGTATGCTTTAAAAATCATCTTAGCTTTTATAGATATACTTTTTTTAGCAAAATAATTTTTATGCTTTTTATCAACTGTGAATGCCAGTGATAAAACGTTTTTATTGTTTTCTAATTTTGTTTTTATTAATTTTGGTTTATAAGCCCCAGTTACCATTTCTCTTTTAAACAAAATATCAATATTTTTTATTGCATCATTTCTATTGAGCCTAAAAGCTGATCCTCTACATGATCCACCATTGTCTAGAGCTAACATTAAACCTGGATTTTCAAAAGATCCTCTACCTAAATTTGTCTTCATACAAAAGCTTCTATGAAAACCATACACTTTCGCTAAAAATTGTTCTTCATAATCTACTGTTGGATTCCATAAAAGAGATCCATAAGCAAAAATATAAATATCTTCCCCAATTCCGTCATCTGGAATGATTTTTCTACGCTCATTAATTAATTCTTTTTGAGAAAGAACTTTATCACTTCCACTAATACTTCTGATTTTTTCACCCAGACGACCTTGAGTTATATTTTCTCTTGTTAATTTAATTGAGCCATGATTAATTTTTTTTGTAGTCGTCATTAAGCTGTATTTTTTGAAGAAATAACTCTATGTGGATATGGAATTTCAATACCTGCTTCGTCAAGAGCAGGTTTGAGTTTACGCATTAAATCAGTATACAAAGCATACCAATCCTTAGTATGTGAATATAGTCTTAGTCTAACCACTATCGCGCTATCGTCATATTTCATGACAAGGAATTGAGGTGCTTTGGGTTTGTTTTTAACTCTATCATCGTTAGCTAATTTTAATAAAACCTCTGAAGCTAATTCCAAATCGGTATCATAGTGAATTCCAATGTCAACATCTATACGTCGTGTTTCGTAATGTGAGTGGTTTGTTATTGTACTATTCCAAATACTAGAATTAGGTATTGATACATAAACATTATCAAATGTGTCTATAATTGTAGTAAATAGGCCTACTTCTCTTATGGTACCAGAGACATTACCAGTTTCCACCCAATCACCAGTAGAAAATGGTCTAAGTAGTAATAACATCACTCCAGCCGCCACGTTTGACAGAGTTCCTTGCAATGCTAAGCCAATTGCTAAACCAGCTGCACCTAAGACAGCGATAATAGAAGTTGTTTGGACTCCAAATTGTCCTAAAACAGCTATTAATGTAATTATTATTATTCCATATCTTATAATATTTCCGATTATTGGGACAATTAACGGATCTATTTTATCCAAAAGACTTAAATTTTTGCGGGCAACTTTACTAAGTTTACCAGCAAAATAAAAACCCAGAATAAGAATAAGAGTAGCTCCTAATACCTGGCCGGCATAGGCAACGAATATTTGTATGGAGCTATTAATTAAGTTAGAAATAATTTCTAAATTTATATTTATCTTATCACCCAAAAAATTAGTCTCCATTGATGGCTAATCAAAGTAGCTTTTTAACATTCAATACTATTTCACATAATTCAAACATATATAACAAAAAAAGATACAAACACTTTGAAATTTATTATATATCAGCTTGAGTCTAAAATCTTAAAAAGGTTATAACAATTTTATGAAAATTATTAAATGGAAATTTGGTGGTATCGCTCCTAAAATTGATAAAAATATTTCAATTGCAATTGGTAATTTCGATGGTATTCACCAAGGCCACGTAAAACTTCTAGAAACAGCTAAATTAAACGCTCTTGAAAATAATCTTGCTTTTGGTGTTGTAACTTTTGATCCTCATCCAAGAGATTTTTTTAGTTCAGGCAATTCTTCGTTTAAGCTTTTAGATGCATTGGAAAAAGAGAATTTGTTAAGAGAGCTTGGCGTTAATTATTTAATTATAATTGAGTTTAATGAAGAATTAAAAAATTGTAGTGCAAATGACTTTTTATCCAAAATATTAAATGAAACTTTCAAAGTAACTAAAATGTTTGCAGGATCTAATTTTAGATTTGGAAAAAATAGGGAAGGTACGATTGAAGGAAATAGAAATTTTGCTAGTAAATTAGGTTTGGAAATTATAGCTGTGGACTTAAAACAAACATACTCTATAAAAGGTAAAGAATTAGAAATTATAAGCTCTCAAACAATAAGAAAATTAATTCAAGATGGACAGTTGAATATAGCAAATTCTCTGCTTGGAAGAAATTGGTGCATTACAGGTGTTGTGGAACAGGGAAAGCAACAAGGCAGAGAAATTGGTTTTCCAACAGCAAACTTAGATATAAAAAATTTTTTAAAACCGCCACTTGGAGTTTATGTAACTAGGTTGAAAATCACAGACCAGAAAGAATTAGAAACCTCAAATGACTGGTTGCCATCTATCTCAAATATAGGTACAAGACCAACTGTCTCTGGAGATTCTATTAATTTAGAAACTCATGTAATTGATTTAAATAATGAAGATTTTAATATAAATCTATATGGTAAAAGAATAAAGGTAGAACTTTTAGAGTTTTTAAGATCAGAAACGAAATTTAATTCCTTATCTGAATTAAAAAAACAGATCGAGCTTGATACAAAAATGGCTTATGACTTTCATAAGTTAAAAAGTTTATAATTACAAACTTTTAAAATAAACAAAAGTTATTTTAGAAGTAAGAATAAATTGACTGACATAGAGAAAGTTATATGACTGATTATAAAGATACCGTTTACTTACCAAAAACAGATTTTACTATGAGAGCTGGTTTGCCTAATAAGGAACCACAAATATTAAAAATGTGGGAAAATACAAAGTTATTTAAGAAACTCAGAGAACAAAGAAAAAATTCTAAACCATTTATACTTCATGATGGTCCACCCTACGCAAATGGTAATTTACATATAGGTCATGCCTTAAATAAAATAATCAAAGACGTAATCAATAGATCTCAGTCTATGCTAGGTAAAAATGCTAATTATGTTCCTGGTTGGGATTGTCATGGGTTACCGATTGAATGGAAAATTGAAGAAAATTACAGAAAAAAGAAAAAGAATAAAGACGATATTCCAGTTGTAGAGTTTAGAAAAGAGTGTCGTGATTTTGCTGCCAAGTGGATGGATATTCAATCAGAAGAATTTCAAAGATTAGGCGTTTACGGTGATTGGGAAAACCCTTATTCAACAATGAAATATGAATCAGAAGCCATTATTATGTCTGAAATTGGTAAGTTTCTGATGAATGGAAGTTTGTACAGAGGTGTTAAACCTGTAATGTGGTCACCAGTTGAAAAAACTGCTCTTGCTGAAGCTGAAATTGAATACCATGATCATGTCAGTACAACAATATTTGCTAGATTTCCAATAAGAAAAGCTCCAATAGAAATACTTGACGATTATGAAATTATAATTTGGACAACAACTCCCTGGACAATGCCTGGTAATAGAGCTGTTGCTTATGGAAAGGACATAGATTATTCTCTATTAGAAATTACTAGAGTTAGTGAAAATTCACTAGCGAAAATTGGTGATAAAATAGTAGTGGCCACCCACTTGCTAGAAGAAGCAATAAAAGAGCTTTATATATTAGATTATAATGTTTCTAAGAAATTAAAAGGAAGTGAATTCGAAGGATCAATTTTAGCTCATCCATTACATGGGTACGGTTATGATCACGATGTTCTGTTGCTAGAGGCTGATTTTGTTACTACTGACCAAGGTACAGGGTTTGTTCATATTGCACCTGGACATGGGGCAGATGATTTTGAATTAGGAAAAAAACATAATTTGCCAATACCTGAAACTGTTTCTAATAATGGAATATTATTTAATGAATTACCTCTATTAGGTGGATTACGTGTTTTAAAAGATAATGAAAAAATTGCAGATATAATGTCTGAGCATAATGCTTTAATTGGAAGAGGCACTTTAAACCATTCATATCCACATAGTTGGAGATCAAAGGCACCTCTGGTTTTTAGAACTACACCCCAATGGTTTATTTCAATGAAAACCAATAATTTAAGAGATACTGCTCTTAAGGCTTTATCAGAAACTAATTTTTTTCCTCCTCAAGGTGAAAATAGACTTACAAAAATGATAGAGGATAGACCTGATTGGTGTATTTCAAGGCAAAGAGCATGGGGTGTTCCGTTAGCTATTTTTGTAAATAAAAAAACACAAGAACCTCTTAGGGATCAAGAAGTTGTTGATAAAGTTGTTGAGGCATTTAAAAAAGACGGAGCTGATGCTTGGTTTCAAAAACCTTCCTCATATTTTCTAGGTTCAAAACATAAGTCTGAAGATTATGAAGCCGTAACTGATATTGCTGATGTTTGGTTTGATTCTGGTTCAACTCATTCATTTGTCTTAGAAGAGCGAAATGATTTATTTTGGCCTGCCTCACTATATCTTGAAGGGACGGATCAGCATAGAGGATGGTTCCATTCTTCTTTATTGGAAAGTTGTGGAACTCGTGGAAGGGCACCTTATGATGCCGTATTAACACATGGATTTGTGTTAGATCAGCAAGGCCGAAAGATGTCTAAATCTTTAGGTAATATAACTGCACCCCAAAAAGTAATTAATGAGTTTGGAGCTGATATATTACGTTTGTGGGTTGTTGGCTCAGATTATTATGACGATCTACGAATTGGAAAAGAGATACTTATTAGACACTCCGATCATTATAGAAGACTAAGGAATACTCTTAGATATCTTTTAGGTGCTTTAAATGGATTTGAGGATGACGAAAAGATTACCTTTAGTGAGATGCCAGAATTAGAGCAATGGGTTTTACATAGAGTATCTGAATTAAGTAAAAAAATAGAAGAAAATACAGAAAACTTTAATTTGCATGATATTTATTTAGACATACACAATTTTTGTACGGTTGATTTGTCGGCTTTTTATTTTGATATCAGAAAAGATACTTTATATTGCGAAGAATTAAAGGGAATAGAAAGAAGGTCTTGTAGGACTGTAATGGATATTTTATTCAAATCACTTACTACTTGGCTTGCTCCAATTATATGTTTTACCGCTGAAGAAGCATGGCAAAGTAGATATAATGATCAAGAGAACTCTGTTCATCTCCAAACTTACTTTAAGCCAAAAGAAGATTGGCAAAATGATTTAATTGGAAATAAATGGTCAGAGATCAGGGAATTAAGATCTGTAGTAACAACTGCTATTGAAGAAAAAAGAAAAGAGGGATTATTAGGGTCAAGTCTTCAGGCAAAGGTTATTATTGAGGCTAATAATGAGGCTTATAAGAAGCTTGAAGGTGTAAATTTACCAGAAATATTTATTTGTTCTGATGTTGAAATAAATCTTAACAAAAATTTGTCTGAACCAACAATTAATGTTCAAGTAGAACTTGCATCTGGGGGCAAATGTTTGAGGTGTTGGAAGGTTGTTAATGAAGTGAAAGACGATATTGAAGTATGTTACAGATGCACAAGTGTTTTACAAAAATAGTTAAATGAAAAAAAATATTGGTATATTCAATCTTTTATTAGTTTTGATTACCTTCATTTTTCTTGATTATGCTACTAAATTATGGGCTATTGAAAACCTTTTTATTAAATACCAATCAATAAAATTAACTTCATTTCTTTCTATGACCCCGGTTTGGAATAGTGGTATCTCTTTTGGCTTCTTCCAGGACTCTGGAGAAATAGGTAGATATGGTTTCACTATTTTTGCCTTTTTGGTGAGTATATGGTTAATTTTTTCTTCTTTCAAAATGCCAAGATATTCTTCTTTGGGATTTATTTTAATTGCAAGTGGAGCAATTGGTAATGCAATTGATAGAATAATTTATGGTAAGGTTGTTGACTTTATAGATTTTTATATTGATGATTTACACTGGCCAGCTTTTAATCTTGCTGATACAATAATTTTTATTGGTGCTTTTTTATTTCTTTTTAATCAATTTTTTACCGCTGAAAGTTCTTACTATGAAAAATAAATTTATAAAGATATTTGTTTTTTTATTACCCTTAACAACGTCATTATCTAGTTGCTCTGATTTTCGAAAAGCTGTAGGCAAAGAAAAGGTTATACCTGATGAATTTTCTGTAGCTTTTACTCCATCACTTATTGTGCCACCAGGTTATAAAATAGATCCTGAAGTTCTTAAAAACGATGCAGAAGCGAATAAAAATGATTTTAACCTTACTAATGAAATTAATATGGAAAATAAGAACGAAGCGAATAGTTTTAGTGTGTTATTTAGTTCCAAGAATATCCCAAAAAATATTAGGAAGATAGTTGATGAAGAGACTCTTGGTATATCATTAAGTGAGAGGACTGGTATACAAATCTTATTTGGAGATGTTCCAGAAACAGGTGTAGTAATAGACGCTAAAAAAGAAGCGTTAAGAATTAGAAAAAACAAATCATCTGGACAAAAAATTAATTCAACTCCTTCTCCTGCTCTAGACATAAACTCTGGAAAGCCGTTACTGATAAAATAATAAGGAAACCTGTTATGGACATAAGAAGGCTTCCTGAAAATCTTATAAATCAAATAGCTGCTGGAGAAGTTGTCGAAAGACCATCTTCAGCATTAAAAGAATTAATAGAAAATTCTATAGATGCAGACGCAACCCAGATTGATATAACTATTGATAATGGAGGTAAAAATCTGATATCAGTTTCAGATAATGGTATTGGAATTAAAAAAAATTTAATTCCAATGGCTATTGAAAGACACGCCACTTCTAAACTTCCCAATAATGATTTAAACAAAATAGCTTATTTGGGTTTTAGAGGAGAAGCACTACCTTCTATAGCTGCTGTAAGTGAGTTAAATATTCAGACGAAGTTCATAGATTCTAATCAAGCATGGTCATTAGATGTTACAGCGGGGAACTTTAATGAAGCTTACCCTTCATCACGTCAAACAGGAACTATTATATCAGTAAAAAAATTATTCTATGCAACTCCAGCAAGGTTAAAATTTTTAAAATCTGCACAAGTTGAGAAAAGTTACTGTCATCAAATAATTTTAAAACAGGCTCTCGCAAATCCACTTGTAGGATTTAAATTTCAAGCGGATGCCCGAGAAATTTTTAATATAAGACCAGAAATAGAAGATGAAAATTCGTATTTAAATAGAATAAAAAATATAATGGGTTCGAATTTTTCTAATGAAGCTATAAAAATTGAGAACTCTAAGCTAATAAAAGAAAATGAATTCGCAAATATTTTTGGGTTTATTGGTCTTCCAACGCTAAATAAATCGAATTATAATCAACAACATCTTTTTATAAATAGAAGGTTTATACAAGATAGAAACTTGTCTGGAGCAATTAGAGCAGCTTATAGGGACACACTTCCAAAAGGAAGGTTTCCCGTTTTTTGTTTGTTTATAAATGTGCCTTCTGAGTTTATTGATGTAAATGTTCATCCCGGTAAAACAGAAGTAAGATTTCAAGATAATGCCTTAATAAGAAGTTTGATTGTGGGTTCAATCAGTAGAGAATTACATATTAGTTATAGTGAAACGACTACTGACCTTTCCAAAGAGGCTTTGAAAAGATTTGATAATGCAACAGAGTTAAGTCCAAATATTCAAAATAAAACTAACCAATCTTTTTTTGAACATGGCGATGTAATTCCGTCTGTGAAGCCGGTTAAAAATGAGAATAATCAAAATGAAGTCACAAATGTTTTTGTTCAAGAAGATTTTCCGTTAGGAGTTGCTTTGGCACAATTCAACAAAAATTATATAATCTCGAGAAATTCTAATGGGATTGTGATTATTGATCAGCATGCCGCTCACGAAAGATTAGTTTTAGAAAAAATGAAACTAGCACGACAAAATAAATCTATTGAAAAACAAATTTTATTACTTCCTGAGGTTGTTAATCTTGAACCCATACCATTAGCTACAATTACAGAAAATATCGAATTGCTAGCTGATATTGGGTTTATAATTGAGCCGTTTGGTGACGGAATGATAGTCGTTAGAGAGGTTCCTGCCTTGATAGGAGAGGCGAATATTAAACAAATAATTATTGATCTTGGAGATGATATTTCATCAGTTGGTTTGCCATCATCTTATAATGCTAAAATTGATTTGATATTAGGTAATATAGCTTGTCATAAATCCGTAAGGTCTGGGAGAAGTTTAAATGAAAATGAAATGAATGAATTATTAAGAGAGATGGAACGCACGCCAAACTCAGGACAATGCAACCATGGTCGCCCGACTTCTATCAGTCTTTCATTAAAAGATATTGAAAAATTATTCAATAGAGCCTGAGTTAGATAATTTGAATATAGTTAGTTTGGATTTTCCATAAATTTTTGTATCTAACAAATCAAAGCCATCAAAATTGAAGTTTTCCTTTTTGCTACTCTCAGCAAAAACATAGCTGTTAAAATCAATCAAATTATATTGTTTTAATTTAACCAAGCATTCTTCAATGAGATTTGAATTATATGGAGGATCTATTAAAACAACATCGAAAACAATTTTTATATCCTGAAGTGCTTTTAGGGCGTCCTCTTTTATAATTTTTATGTAAGTTTTGTCTTTGTTATCAATCTTTAACTTTGAAATATTTTTTTGGAGAATATCAATTGCTTTTGGATCTTTATCAATAAAATAAATAAATTTAGCACCTCTAGATATTGCTTCGATGCCTAAAGCCCCTGTTCCGCTACAAATATCTATAACATTAGAATTTTCAATTTTTATATTATATTTATTAGATTCTAAAATTGAAAAAAGTGACTCTTTTAATCTATCAGATGTAGGCCTTATGCTGAAATCAACTGGAGATTGAAGTTTCAACCCTCTAAATTTACCTCTTATTATTCTCATAGACTTTTATGTTTTATAATTATTTTCTATTTTTATTTTGTTTAAAATTTTTTGGTTTAGATAAACCTAATTGATCATTTAATACTTTACTTTTAACTTCTTGTAATTCTCCAGAGGGAAGATTTTTTAGATTAAAAGGCCCAAAAGATACCCTAATTAGACGATTAACATTATAGCCTAGATGGTTCATAACCTTTCTAACTTCTCTATTTTTACCCTCTCTAAAACTAAGAGTAAGCCAAGCATTACTTCCTTGCTGTCTATCTAAAGCAGCATCTATTCTACCATACCTTATACCATCAATTGTAATTCCATTTTTGAGTAGCTCTAAATCTTTTGGTATCACATAGCCATGAACTCTAACTCTATATTTTCGCAGCCACCCTGTAGCAGGTAATTCAAGTTTTCTAGCTAAATCACCATCATTAGTTAGTAATATAAGCCCTTCTGAGTCCATATCTAAACGACCAACAGAAATAAATCTTGCCTCCATTTTATTTTTCAATTGATCGAAGATTGTTGACCTGCCTTCTGGATCATAGTTAGTAACCAAATAACCTCTCTGCTTATGGTACATCCATAACTTATTTATTACTTTATTGGGTAGTGGTTTACCATTGACTTCAATGACATCCTTAGAAGTAACATTTACGCCACATTCAGTTAACATTTTACTATTTAGTTTTACTTGACCATTAATTATCCATCGCTCAGCTTCTCTTCTAGAACATAAGCCTGATCTTGCAATAGCTTTAGCAATTCTTTCTGGTCCAGTATCAAGAGCTTTTGATTTTTCAGGAGCAGTTTTATTGGATGAGGTTTCAGAATTATTTTTTTTTAAAGTATTTTTCATAGTTATGTATTATAGCTTTTAAGTACTATTAGCAACATAACTGACTAATAAGGATTAAATTTGCTGAATCAAATTGATTATATGAGTTTAGCTATTAAGGAAGCGATTAAAGCTAAAAACAAAGATGAAGTGCCTGTTGGGGCCATAATAGTTGGTGGATGTGGAAACGTTATTGCTAAGGCACACAACTTAGTTGAAACAAAAAATGATCCTACGTGTCATGCTGAGAAGCTAGTTATTGAAAAAGCTTTAAAAATAACAGGTCAAAGATTTTTAAATGATTGTAATATTTGGGTTACTTTAGAACCCTGCGTTATGTGTGCAGGACTTATTAAACAGACTAGAATAAAAAGGTTATACTATGGAGCAGAGGACAAGAAGGGTGGTGCCGTTGACAATGGAGTCAGAGTTTTCTCAGACAATAAAACAACAATTGAAATCTTTTCAGGTTTTTCTGCAGATCATTCAGAAAGACTTTTAAAAGATTTTTTTCACGATATTAGGTAATTTTAGACTTTACCTATATCTCTTCTATAAAAGCCTTTATTCCAATTTATTTCCTCAACAGCCTTATATGCTTTTTGCCTGCAATCTTGGACATTATCTCCAATTGCTGTAACAGAAAAAACTCTTCCACCACTTGAAATAAGATTTTCATCATCATTTTTTGCAGTACCAGAATGGAAAATTAATATATCATCTTGCTTATTTAAATTATTAAGTGATGGTAATTCAATTCCCTTTTTATATGTTCCCGGATAGCCCTTACTGGCTATTACAATAGTAATTGCAGAGTTATCAGTAAGTTCAATGGGAGTATTTTCAAGATTGTTTGTAACAGTGTTATGAATAATATCTACTAAATCTGTACTAAGCCGTGGAAGTACCACCTGTGTTTCGGGATCTCCAAACCTGCAGTTAAATTCAATCACTTTAGGTCCTTGATCAGTAAGCATAACACCGGCATATAGAATACCTTCATAAGGGATACCATCGGATCTCATTCCATTAATTGTAGGCATTATAATATTATTAAAAATATTTTTACTTAATTCTTCATTTAACGCTGGTGCTGGAGATATGGCTCCCATGCCTCCAGTATTTGGACCTTTGTCATTATCATAAGCTCTCTTATGATCTTGAGCAGTTCCAAGTACAATTGCGGTATTGCCATCTGATACTGCAAACACACTTGCTTCAATACCAGTTATTCTTTCTTCAATTAGAATAGATTTTCCAGCATCTCCAAATTTATGGTCTTCCAGCATTTGAGTGGATGCCTCAATTGCTTCATTAACTGTGTCGCAAACAACGACACCCTTGCCTGCAGCAAGACCATCAGCCTTTACAACACAGTATCCATTTAACAATTCTATCTGATCTTTTGCAGTATTTAGATCACTACAATATTTAAAATTTGGTTGTGGAATATTATATCTTTTGCAGAAATTTCGAGAGAAGGTTTTTGATCCCTCTAACTGTGCAGCTTCTTTAGATGGTCCAAACGCATTAATGCCTATTTTGGATAATTTGTCTTTTAAGCCAAGCACTAAGGGGATTTCTGGTCCTATGAAAACAATATCTGCTTTCATGTCTTTTGCTAGCTTACATTGTCCATCAATATCATCTGCAGCTATGGGATAACATTCAGCAAAAGTTTCAATCCCAGGGTTACCAGGGGCAACTATTAGCTTTTTTATTGATGACGATTTTGATAATGAATAAGCAATAGCATGTTCTCTACCACCTCCACCTACAACTAAAATATTCATGAATTATATACTCCAAAAAGCTTTAGATTTTGTTCAATATGCCATAGTATCAACTTATGATAAATATAAAGTTTACTGAAATCTAATGGAAAATAATACCAACAATCCCGTATATTCTGTAGGTGAATTTTCACACGTTATTAAAAAACTTGTTGAGACAAATTTTAGTTATGTTCGTATTAGAGGCGAAATATCACGTCCCTCATTTCCTGGATCTGGTCATGTATACTTTACTCTAAAAGATAGTGATGGAACTATTGCAGCTATTATCTGGAAATACACGATGCCCAGACTTTCAATTAGACCTGAAGAAGGCATGGAGGTTATATGTACGGGTAAGATTACTACTTTTGCAGGGCAATCCAAATATCAGATTATTGTAGATAACATGGAGGTTGCAGGTGAGGGCGCACTTCTTAAAATGCTTGAAGATAGAAGAAAAAAACTACTTGCTGAAGGATTATTTAAACAAGAACATAAAAAACCAATACCTTATCTACCACAAAAAATTGGTGTTATAACTAGTCAGTCGGGGGCAGTCATAAAAGATATTTTACATAGATTATCGGATCGTTTCCCCTCGCATGTTTATTTGTGGCCTGTAGCCGTTCAGGGTGAAGGATCTGCCCAACAGATAGCTAATGCTATAGAAAAATTTAATCAATTCACAGACCAAACAAATGTCAAGAAACCAGATCTACTGATTGTTGCTCGAGGTGGAGGCAGTTTAGAAGATCTATGGTCTTTTAATGAAGAGATAGTAGTAAGAGCAGTTTTTAATAGTGCAATACCTGTCATTTCAGCAATAGGGCATGAAACTGACACAACATTGATTGATTTTGTTTCTGACTTGAGAGCTCCAACACCAACTGGAGCTGCAGAAAAGTCAGTGCCGGTAAGAGATGAATTAATAGCAAGAATTGGTGAACTAAACTTAAGACTTAAAACTTCATTTTCTAATAAATTAAATAACCATAAAGACCGACTTAATAATCTAATTAGACTTTTAGGAAAACCTGATCAAATATTTGATAACAAAAATCAAACATTAGATTTTATTTATAAAGATATTGAAAATTTATTTAAGAATATTTTTGTAGAACAAAAAAACAAAATTACTCAATACGCTCAAAGATTAATACCACCAAAGGTATTAATAAATAATTTAGAATCAAAACAACAATTATTAGACACTAAATTTAAAAATTATTTAGAAAATATTTTAACAAACAAAGAAACAAAATTAAATTCATTAAGCCAGATATTAGAAGCATCAAGTTTTAATAGGGTGCTTGATAGAGGTTTTGCGTTTGTAATGGATAATAATGGAAAACCGATTAAATTTAGTAATGATGCCCCTAAAAATGCAAAAGTTAAGATAAAATTTTCAGATGAAATTCGATCAGCACAATTGGATAGTTAGTAAAATTTTTTCGATTAAAAGTTAACTTTAAATCCTGCTAAAATGCCATACTTATCAATGTCTTTTTTATTATTCCAATTTTCAGTTAAATGTAATGTTGAAAAGAAATTTAAATTTTCTTCTAAGTTTGAATTATAACCTATTGAAATAGTTTCTTGTCTTGCATTATTAACTAGCGAATATCTTTCTTTAACGGAATTATAATCTCCATTAGAAGCATATCCCTTTATAGTCGACTGGTTTAAAGAGCCGTTTATAACTGCTAAGGGTTTTTTATAATTAAGATTTATTTTATCACTTTTTTCAAATATATTTTTGAATGTAAAACCTATTTCCATTGTGTCTGATTTAATATCAGAAATATTAGCAAAGCTTGAATTTGTGAAGTTGTTTTCACTTAACATTTTCAAATATCCTGTATTAAAAATTATATTTTGTGTAATTAAGTTTTCTAAATTAAAACTTAAGTAGGATGAATTTGTTTGATCAGATAAATCATATGCTCCAGCAAAACTTGCTCCTAAAAATTTATCTTTTTCAATTATATTTCCTATGCTGAAGTTGCTTGTAAAACTACTTGAACTATATTGAGTACTAAAAGATAATTCTCTAATTTTGTTATTTTGATCTGTTTTACCTGAAGCAACATTTGATAAAATTTTAAATCCATCTGTCAGTTGTAATTCATTAGAAAATTGGCTGATATTGTCAAAATTTGAATAAATATATGTAAATTTTGGAAGTGACATTTGTTTTTTATTATCTAGGTAATAATTTTCGCTATTTTTTAGGATGCTTATAGATTGAATTAAATCATCTTCTTTGTAAGAGAATTTTAGTTCATTATAGTCAACTAAACTTTCATCATTAGTTTTATAAGTAAAATAACTTTTAGAGCTTATTTGGGCTCTTGATACTTTTTCTTTTTGAAATTGATTTAGGAAATTAGAAGCATTTAATTTGATATTATGTGAACTTTCTTGGATAGGGTTCCAAACATAAGCTCTATTATAAGAATCTAAAATACCAACTTGAAATTTTAAGTTTTCTAAGGTGCTACCCAAAGCAGAAGAACTTCTTATGTATGTATTGTTAGTAGTTGCTTGGAGTCTATTTGCATTGCTAGCGGCAACATATGGCATACCACTTGGGGTACTGGCAGCATTTAGATTTATCATTCCAACCCCATAAACATCATCAGTACCAGCATCTCCCAGGTCAGTAGCGGTACTTGTCAATAAAGAAACAAGTTGAGTTGAAGTAAGGTTTGGAAATTGTTGTTTAAGTAAAGCAATAGAAGCCGTAACGTGTGGAGCAGCCATTGAAGTTCCATTATAAGTGGCATAACTTCCTGTCTCTGTACTATCATCTAAATCAACCGTAGAATATATGGACGAACCAGGTGCTGCAATACACCAAGTTTTAGCTACACTCCCGCATCCATTAGAGTATGAAGCTATATTATTTGAACTATCCAATGCAACAACTGTTAACCATTTACCGTTCAAGCTTGTTTTAACTGATGGTAACCTACCATAAAGTGCAGAAGAATTTACAGTTGCACTAGCATAACCTTGAACATTTGTCCTGTTGCTTGCATCACTTGAAGAATTATAATATGGCACTTGCCCCGTGGCAGAATTCCACCCCTCATTACCATTAGAGAAAACAATAACGGTATCACTTGCGGCATTATCAAATGCAATTTGTACTGATGAAGCGACTGTACCACTCGAAGGTATTCTTGCCCATTTTGTTCCAATTGCTCCTCCAAAATTTGTATTTGCAACTTGTGATACGCCCCAACTATTGTTCATTGCGGCATATGAACTACCAGCGCCTGCTTCAATAGCGTTTACTAATTGTGAAGTAGTTGTATCATCAACGCCACTGCTATTAAAAATCGTAATAGGTTTAATTTTAGCATTGTATGCAACACCGTGCATACCACTATCATTTTTGTTAGCAGCAATTATTCCAGCGACATGTGTACCATGGGAAGAGGTACAAGATCCTGTACAAGTTACATCTGTGCCACCTGAGGACGC
Source organism: SAR116 cluster bacterium AG-335-N04 (assembly GCA_003279355.1). Classification (GTDB taxonomy): domain Bacteria; phylum Pseudomonadota; class Alphaproteobacteria; order Puniceispirillales; family Marisalimonadaceae; genus Marisalimonas. The sequence continues at coordinate 4,006 of QBZS01000017.1, read as the reverse complement.
ATCATATCCTGTAACAAATACATTTTGTAAATTAGGATGATCTGTATCAAATGGACTATCCAATACAGAAACTGTTATTCCAGATCCTGTATACCCTCTAGCATATGCATTTGCTGCATTAATATTTCCAAGACCGTACTGAGCATTATATTCTGTTGTTTGATAATCTATTGGATTACTTGGCCACGAAGAGCCACCACCGCTACTTCCACCTCCACCGCCTCCACCTGCGAGTCCTAGACCAACTGCTCCAGCGATCAATCCTAAGGTTGAAGAACCTTCTTTAGGCAAAGCTTCTTTGCTGTCAGTTGGAGTGGTATCTGCGAGGTTTAAAGTTTTTTCAGTTAAAGCTAATTCTAAGTTATTAATTTTCGATATTTGAAAAATTATTTTCTTCTTAATTTCAAGAATTATTTTTTCATCTTTACCTAATTTTTTGGCTATTCTGATAAGAGCTTCACCTTTAATTTTGTCTGTATTTGATTTTGGTAAAAGATTATCAAATTGATCTAAGCTATTAGCATCTAGATTAGGATCTTTCTCGTCTGTTATATTTTTTAGAAAATTTTCAACTCTCTTTTTATCTAAAAAATTGTTCAAAATATCTTTAATGGAAATCTTAAATTTATTTAAAGACTGAATGTTTAAAGATTCAATATCAGCTTTAAAAATTTGTGTTTTGTTTGATTGATCTGTAGTTGAAGATTTAGACGAAAACAAGTTGGTAAAGAAATTATCTATTTGATCTTCTTTAGCAAATGAAATTGTCGGCTGAAACGATAATATTGAAATTAAGGCAAGGCTTGTAGCCATTTTATTTTTGCAAAGATATCTCAAAATGAAACTCCTTATAACTTATCAATTTATATTATTTAACAAGTAAATTAAATTAAGGTCAAACAAATATAATTCAGCCTTCTAAAGTATATTTGCCCAAATTTAACTTAAATCTAGAAATCTAATGAATATTTTAATTCAATACTGTCACTGTCTGTTGCTGTTCCAGTTGTAAATCCTAACTTGTAATTACCAAGTCTAGATACAGCTGAAATATTATGAGTACTATCTGCATCATTAACGTGACCAGGATTAGTTGAATTTTTATACTTTATTATATATTCAAAATTTTCTGATACTTTTTGTCTTAAACCTAACCCAATATCAATTTGTCTTCCCGTAGGTACAAGAGATAAATTATGATTTTCAAAAGTTACATTACCTTCACTATCATATAAATTAGATATTGCTATATCCATATTACCAGAAGTTATTCGATTTGGTTGAGAAACAGAAAAGACTGCTGTTGTGTTTTCATCATCCAGTTCGTGAGATAGATTCATTGAGAAATTATCTGAAATGATTTTAGATGTATTTTTAATCAAAGGGGAATAATCCATATTTAACTCAGATGAACCAATAGAAGCTGATGCTCTAAATAATGTTTTATCTGTAATTTTTGCTTCTGAACTTAAGCCAATAAAATTTGTAATAGTTGTATTATTTTCGGTCGCAAAAGCACCTTGCAATTCACTCTCAAGAACAGTGTCGTCTTCTTCCATTATTCCAAAAAGTATAGAGTTTTTGTAAGATCCATATTCTTCACTTTCATATGAGAGGGATGTTAATTTGTTTCTTCCTATTGTTGCAGAACCTGATTGTTTCATAGGTGTTGAAATACCCCATAAAATTCTTGATCCCGGACCAGTATCCATTTTACCACCTACAGCTACGCCATTATTTTTAGTATTAAAGTATGGTGCTAATTTTGAATGGAATCCAAGATAATTTGGGGCATTCTCTCCAGTAAAGCTTTGTATAGGGAGTGCTGATGCGTGAAGTGTTGCAAAAAAGTTTTGATCATCTTTGACTTTAGTAAATGAATTTTTAGCACCTTTTTGTAGGTTAACCTTATGTTTATCGAAATCTTTGTCGAGAAGTGCAAATTCTTGTTCAAGCTTGAAAGGTTTAATATCAGTTTCTTTTATTAGAGCATGTGAGGATAAATCGTATTTAAATCCTCCATCTAGCGCGTCGTAAAAATAACCTTGTTTATTTTTGAGTGAATTAATAAGAGCATCACCAAAGGAGCTTGATGATCTAATTATAGTTAAATTTATAGGAATTGTTATGATACTACCCTCTGAATTAGCTACTCTCATGCTAGCTGTATAAGAGCTTGATGTAATAGGCTGAAGAGCAGCATAAATATCAAGAAAACCGTGTCCATAAGATTCATTATATCCATGTTGTACTCCATTACCAAACGTAACGGCGCCAGTATGTGAACCCATTCCTGAATCTGTGTTATTGGCTGATGCTAAGAGTCTGTCTGTCCATTGTTCTGGTGTCATATTAGGGAATGCTTCTGCCATTATTGCAACAGCAGATGACACCTGAGGTGCTGCAAAAGATGAACCAGTTGTATTTAATACATATGAATTACCGTGTGCCATCCCTGTAATGTTTGTTCCATCAGCACCAAGACAATATTTAGCCGTAGATCCACAAGGTGCTGACATCAGAGTCCATGTTTCCCCAGAGCTTCCAGTTTGTTGTATATTAACGGTATTAATCCATGCTTCTTGAAGTTGTGAAAACAATTCTGGGAGTCCTGCACTTATATCTGCATCACCCGCATTATTGTCGTTTGATAATGCAAAAACTACAACTCCTTTCGTTTGGAATGTATTTAATTTATCTACATAATCATTCCAGTTAGCAACACTCCAAGTCTTTTGGGTTCCTCCTGCTCCAACATCAAACACGCCATTACTGTCATTATCAACACTTTGATAATGAACCAAAGTTTCAGCTCCAGTTACACTGTTTGAGTTCATATAATTTACTAGATCATCAATTCTACTGGGCTGTGTAGATGAATTTGCTCCATATTGTTGATCAAAGCCCCAAGAATTGTTTTGTACAACTGCCTCTGCGGATGTAGCTGCGGCAGTTGCAAGTGCCCAATTAGTTGGGCTAAAACTACCACCAGAGTTACCAAAATAATCTGTTAAAAGTACATCTACATTAGGAGAAATTCCAATTAAACTTGCTCCACCATCTTGATCAGCAGCAATTATTCCAGTAACAGTTGCGCCATGATAAGAGCCTGAGGTAGAGTTATTTATAGTTCCAAAACTCGAGAAGGTTACGTCACTCACATCTGAATGAGAAGTATTAAAACTACTATCCATTATAGCTACTGTTTGGCCATTACCAGTTAATCCATATCCAAAAGCTTTGTGTGCATTTATTTTTTCGAGTGGATTTAATGTGGAACTGCCACCATTTATATTAAAATTCGTAAATTCAGCTATCCCTTTTCTTGTGTTCGCATTAGTAGAATTATAAGTTAATTGAGTTCCTGAATTCAAAGCTTTTTCTGTTATAGAAATAGTTACTTGTTGTGTTCCATTTTCTGTGGCAGATCCTCCAGTTACAGAAGTAATATCAATAATTGCACTTTCAGGGGTTCCGCCAGATGAGGTTTCATAGGAGGAATCACTTGTTGGTGTAAAATTGGTTGTTCCAGTTGTATTACCAGCAGAAATTGTAATATTTGATAAACTTGAGTAATCAGTTCCCGCAGTAGCAGTACCAGAGCCAGTAAGACCTACAGTCACATTCTGATCTGATGTATTTGACAATGTTGCGGTAAGAGTTATGGAGCTTCCAGAAGCTTCATCAATTGTTGAGGCGCTTGAAGACAATGACACTGTTGGTGCAACCTCATTATCAGTTATCGTCAAAGTAGCTTGTTGTGTACCATTTTCAATTGCATTGCCCCCAGATACAGATATATCAATCGTTGCCGTTTCATTACCCTCGACTGTATTGTCGTCTGTTGGGGTAAAACTTACGGTTCCGGATGTGTTGCCGGCTAATATTACCATATTGGAAATATTAGCATAATCTGTCCCTTCTGTTGCGGTTCCTGAGGTTGAAAAGGAGACTGTCACATTGGATGAATCAGGCGTAGAAAGAGTTATCGTTAACATAATTGAAG
>QBZS01000016.1:0-28604 GCA_003279355.1 SAR116 cluster bacterium AG-335-N04 | reverse complement strand
ACGAAAGCTTTACAGTTAGGAAAATTTCATATGGCGAGGGTGTTGAAAGAATATTTCCAATTTTCTCACCAAAGATTGCAGCAATCACAGTCCTTAAAAGAGGAAAAGTTAGAAGAGCTAAACTATACTATCTAAGAGATAGAAGGGGTAAATCAGCACGTATTGTTGAGAAAATTCAAGTTAATAAAAAGGATAATAGTTCAAAGGTTGAAAAGTCCGAAATCAAAGAAACTTCAGACAAAAAAACTTCATAAATCGCTAACTAGAAATTTTTTTCACTTATTCAACGTCTTTAAATTGATTTCCAACTTTATGGAGATAAAAAATGAAACCTAAAACACTTTTTGACAAGATTTGGGATCACCATCTTATTGATACCCAGGAAGATGGTGCGTCATTAATATATATAGATAGGCATTTAGTTCACGAAGTAACTAGTCCACAAGCCTTCGAAGGATTAAGATTATCTGGAAGGACTGTTAACTCACCAAAAAGAACCCTTGCAGTAGCTGATCATAATGTCCCTACTACTGATAGAGCTGGTGGAATAGATGAAGAAGAATCACGAATCCAAGTTGAAGCATTAGACAAAAATGTTGAAGATTTTGGCATTCCTTATTTTAATATGATGGACAAAAGACAGGGCATTGTTCACGTTATAGGACCTGAGCAAGGTTTTACTCAGCCAGGAATGACAATAGTTTGTGGAGATAGCCATACTGCTACGCATGGAGCCTTTGGTGCTCTTGCTTTCGGAATTGGAACATCAGAGGTTGAACACGTTTTAGCTACACAAACTTTAATACAAAAGCCAGCTAAGAATATGCTTATTAATTTAGAGGGAGAGCTTCAAACTGGTGTTTCTCCTAAAGACCTGGTTCTTGCCATTATTGGTGAAATAGGAACAGCTGGTGGAACAGGTCATGTTATAGAATATTCGGGAGAGGCAATAAAAAAACTCTCCATGGAGGGTAGAATGACAGTATGCAATATGTCAATAGAGGCAGGTGCCAGAGCTGGTATGATAGCACCTGACCAAGTTACTTTTGATTATTTAAAAGATAAGCCTATGTCACCTAAAGGCAATGATTGGGACCTTGCAATTGAATGGTGGAAGTCATTGCCTTCAGACGAAGGTGCTTTTTATGATAAAAGAATAACCATTGATGCTACTAAAATTAAACCTACTGTAACTTGGGGGACAAGCCCTGAAGACGTTGTATCTATTGATGGTTTCATCCCTGATCCAAATAAAATTCAAGACGACGATGCTCGACTAAAAGTTGAAAGATCGCTTGAGTATATGGGTTTGAAAGGTGGCCAAAAGATTTCGGATGTTGAAATTAACACAGTATTTATTGGTTCTTGTACTAATTCTAGGATAGAGGACTTGAGATCAGCAGCTAGAATTATTGAAGGTAAAAAAGTGAAACAAGGTATAAGAGCTATGGTTGTTCCTGGCTCAGGATTAGTTAAAGCTCAAGCTGAAGAAGAAGGTCTTAACTTAATGTTTACAGAAGCAGGTTTTGAATGGAGAGAGCCTGGTTGTTCAATGTGTTTGGCGATGAATGAAGATAAATTACAGCCTGGAGAAAGATGCGCCAGTACTTCAAATAGAAATTTTGAAGGTAGACAAGGAAAAGGTGGAAGAACTCATTTAGTCAGTCCACAAATAGCCGCTGCTTCTGCAATAACTGGAAAATTAACAGACTGTGATTCATTAAGCTAAATTATTTAAGAGGGTATATCATGGAAAAATTTACTAATCTCAAAGGTATAGCTGCTCCTTTTAACTTTATAAATGTTGATACCGACAAAATAATACCTAAACAATTCTTAAAAACTATTAAGAGAACAGGTTTAGGTAAACATTTATTCGATGAGATGAGATTTAATGACGATGGAACTGAAAAGAAAGATTTTGTATTAAACGAAGAACCTTATAGGTCTAGCAATATTATTGTTGCGGGCGATAACTTTGGATGTGGCTCAAGTAGAGAGCATGCGCCTTGGGCATTATCTGATTTTGGTATAAAATGTATTATTTCAACTTCATTTGCAGATATTTTTTATAATAATTCCTTCAAAAACGGTCTTCTACCTATAAAAGTAACTCCCGAACAAAGAGAAGCTTTAATGGCTGATGCTAGAGATAAAGAAAACCCTGAACTAGAAATAGATTTACCATCACAAGAAATTAGGAGGCCAAATGGATCTGTGATAAAATTTGATATAGATCCATTTAGAAAAAAATGTCTTCTCGAAGGTTTAGATGATATTGGTTTAACCATGCAAAAATCGAGTGAAATTCAAAACTTTGAAACAAAAATGTCTTCTGAAAGACCTTGGTTATAATAAAAAATAAAACTAGGAAATGTAATGTCGTCAAATAGAACATTAATGGTGCTACCTGGAGACGGAGTTGGTCCAGAGGTAGTAACTGAAACATTAAGAGTGGTCGATTGGTTGGCTAAAAACAAAAATATTAGTTTTAATATCAAAGAAGGGTTAGTTGGTGGAGCTTCTTTTGATAAATTTGGAACACCACTTTCGGATGAAACTTTGGCAGATACTATGGATGCAGACGCTGTTTTATTTGGAGCTGTTGGAGGACCAAAATATGATGGTGTAGAATTCGAAAAAAGACCAGAGAACGGACTCTTAAGATTAAGAAAAGAAATGGATTTGTTTGCCAATCTTAGACCGGCAATGGTTTTTCCAGCTTTAGTTGATGCCTCTTCACTAAAGCCAGAAATAATTTCTGGTTTAGATATATTAATTTTGAGAGAATTGACAGGTGGTATTTATTTTGCTGAGCCACGTGGAATTGATGAAATTAATGTACAGCTAAAAAAAGGATATGATACCAACTTATATACCACTCCTGAAATTGAAAGAATTGGAAGGGTAGCTTTTGATATGGCAAGGGCAAGAAATGGAAAAGTTACTTCCGTCGAAAAGGCGAATGTTATGATGTCAGGCGTTTTGTGGCGAGAAGTAATGGTAAACCTTCATAAAAAAGAAGGTGCCGGTATTGATATAAATCATATGTATGCAGATAATTGTGCAATGCAATTAGTAAGAGACCCTAATCAATTTGACGTAATAGTAACTGATAACTTATTTGGAGATATTTTGTCTGATTGTGCAGCTATGTTAACTGGTTCACTTGGCATGCTCCCATCTGCAAGTTTAGGTTCAGTTGATAAAAACACTGGAAAGAGATATGCCATGTATGAGCCAGTTCATGGTTCAGCTCCTGACATAGCAGGTAAAGGATTGGCCAACCCTTTAGCTGAATTACTAAGTTTATCAATGTTATTGAGATATTCCTTTGATATGAAAGAAGAAGCTGACTTAATCGACAAAGCTGTCTCAAAAGCGTTAGACGCAGGGCCAAGGACGCCAGATATAATGGCCAAAGGAAGAGAAAAAGTTGGAACTACAGGAATGATGGACTTAGTTATACATAAATTAGAGGAATTAACTAAATAAATGGCTTATAATGTTGCTGTAGTTGGTGCAACTGGCGCCGTTGGAAGAGAAATGCTTCAAACTTTGTTTGAAAGAAAGTTTCCGGTAAAAAATATTTATGCGTTAGCCTCTAAATCATCCATTGGAAAAGAAGTCTCTTATGGAGATGACAAAGTTTTAAAAGTAAAGTCTGTTGATGATTTTAATTTTGAAAATGTGGATATAGCTCTTTTTTCAGCAGGTTCCAATATTGCTAAAAAATTTGGTCCAGTTGCAGGAAACAAAGGTTGCATAGTTATTGATAATTCTTCTTGCTTCAGAATGGATGATGAGGTTCCCTTAATAGTTCCTGAAGTTAATCCCGAGGCTATCAATAATTATAATAAAAAAAATATCATAGCTAATCCTAATTGTTCTACTATTCAGCTAGTTGTTGCGTTAAAGCCAATTCATAAAAAATTTGAAATATCAAGAGTAGTTGTTTCGACTTATCAGGCTGTTTCTGGTGCCGGAAAACCAGCTATGGATGAATTATTTAATCAGACAAAAGGTGTATTTGTGCATGATCAGGCAATACCTGAACAATTTACAAAAAAAATAGCCTTCAACGTTATACCACATATTGATATTTTTATGGATGATGGATTTACAAAAGAAGAATGGAAGATGAATGTTGAAACTAAAAAAATACTAGACCCCAGTATAAACTTAGTTGCGCATTGTGTTAGAGTTCCTGTCTTTATAGGTCATAGCGAAGCTGTTTTTGTCGAATGTAAAAAGGATATTGATGAAAGACAAGTTAGAAACTTATTACGGGATGCTAATGGAATTACAGTTGTTGACCATAGGGCTGATGAGGGTTATGTGACACCTGTAGAGGTTGCTGGTGAGGACGATGTTTATATAAGTCGTATAAGAAAAGATCCATCAGTTAAAAATGGAATAGCTTTTTGGTGTGTAGGAGATAATTTAAGAAAGGGTGCAGCGTTAAACACAGTTCAGATTGCTGAGTTATTGGCCAGTAAAAAACTTAAGGGAGCTTCACTCTAATGCTCTGTTTGATTAATTTTTTGTCGGAATAAATGGAATACGTATGGATTATAGCAGCAATTTTTGCTGCGGGTTGTCAAACCGCCCGATCAGCTTTTCAGAAAAATATGATATCTAAACTTGGTGATTACGGTGCTGCTTACATAAGATTTTGTTATGCGCTTCCGTTTACTTCTCTTGTATGGTTTGTCTGGATTAATATTCCTGGTAATTCAATACCTATTTTATCAAACTATTCTATCATGCTTTGTTTTTTAGGATCTATTTTTCAGGTTCTTTTTACTTACGTTCTCATGAAAGTTTTCTCTCATAAAAGTTTTGCTGCAGGAATTGCTTTCTCTAAAACAGAAGTAATATTGATAGCATTTTTGGAGATGTTGATATTAAGTGAAATTTTTTCTTTGCCGATAACTCTTGGAATACTATTAGGTGTAATATCTGTTTTGTTATTGTCATATGCAAAAAAAGCAGAAAGTTTCCTGGATACAATAAAACTTTTATTTAAGTCTGTAACGTCAATTGGAACTTTGATTGGTCTTTTGTCAGGCCTACTTTTAGCTGCATCAGTTGTAACTTTTAGAATGTCTATAATTTCGGTAGATGGCCCACTTTTAGATAGATCAATATTCATTTCTTTTATCGCGATAATCTTTCAAACAATTATTGTTGGTATATATATGTTTGTATTTAAAAGAGACCAACTAAAAGCTGTTTTTAAATTTTGGAAACCTAGTTTGCCCGCTGGGCTGTGTGGAACTGGTGCAACTTTTGGATGGTTTGTAGCTTTTGGGTTGGCTACAGCTGCAGAAGTCAGGGCGGTAGGACAAATTGAGTTAATTTTTTCAATTTTAATATCAATGATTTTTTTCAAAGAAAAAATTAAACAAACTGAATTTATTGGTATTATGCTACTTGGAACGTCAATTTTAATAATTATTAACCAATAAGTTAGAATTTTCCTTATTTGTAATTGAAATTTTTATGTTATTAGTCCATTTATTAAATATTAAAAATCATGGGTAAAATAATGAGTAGACAAAGACCACTATCACCTCATCTCCAAATTTATAAGCCACAACTTACCTCAATTCTGTCAATTCTGCATAGAGGTACAGGTATTGTTTTATCAATGGGGAGTATAATTTTAGTAGTATGGATAATATCACTTACACTTGGCAAAGAAACATATCTTTTATACTCTAAAGTTGTAAATCATTGGTTTAGTCACATAGTTCTTCTTGGCTTCACTTTTGGTCTTTTTTATCATTTATCAAATGGCATAAGACATTTATTTTGGGATGCCGGCTATGGCTATGATTTGAAGCATGCTTATATTTCGGGCGGGGCAGTAGTTTTTTGCTCTTTGCTTTTAACTATTTTAACTTGGTCAATAATTTACCTTAGTGTGATTTAAGTGGATGAATAATAATATTGATGAATAGTTTATTAAGGTCGAAGATATGAAAACTCTAAAAACACATGGAGTTGGTCACTGGAAATTGCAGAGAATTTCTGCTATTGCTATGATACCTTTGGTGATATGGTTCACAACTTCACTTATGCTAACATTAATGGATGGTTACGAGCAGTCAATTGAATGGTTGCAGAGTCCTTTTAATGCCACAGGATTAATACTTCTTTTTGGTACTCTTTACTTTCATGCGGCTTCAGGATTACAAGTGGTGGTAGAGGATTATGTTCATCATGAGGGGTTGAAAATTGTATCTTTAATACTTATAAAATTAATAGCGATAGTTTTAGGTGTCCTATCAATTTTATGTGTATTAAAAATTTTTTTATAATTATGAAAGTTTACTAATGTCTGAATACGAAATTATAGATCATGAACACGATGTTGTAGTAGTAGGTGCTGGTGGTGCAGGTTTAAGGGCAACTTTAGGTATGGTATCTGGTGGCTTAAAGACAGCCTGTATTACCAAAGTTTTTCCAACTAGAAGTCACACCGTAGCAGCACAAGGTGGAATTGGTGCTGCACTGAATAACATGGGTGAAAATGATAGTTGGCAATTTCATATGTATGACACTGTAAAAGGATCTGATTGGCTAGGTGATCAAGATGCGATTGAATATATGTGTAAAGAAGCTATACCTTCTGTCACAGAATTAGAAAACTTCGGAGTCCCGTTTTCTCGAACAGAAGAAGGTGAAGTTTATCAGCGACCTTTTGGTGGACACACCCTAGATTATGGAAAAAAAATGGCTAGAAGAGCTTGTGCGGCAGCTGACAGAACTGGTCACGCAATTTTGCATACTCTTTATCAACAATGTTTAAAACACAAAGCTGAATTTTTTGTCGAGTATATAGCTCTTGATTTGTTAATGGATGATAATGGTAAATGTGTTGGTGTTTTAGCTTTGTGTATGGATGATGGGAAAATTCATAGGTTTCGCGGTCATCAAACTGTATTAGCTACTGGTGGTTATGGACGTGTTTACTTTTCTTGCACCTCAGCACATACATGTACGGGAGACGGTAACGCTATGGTTTTGAGAGCCGGTTTACCACTCCAAGATATGGAATTTGTGCAATTTCATCCAACAGGTGTTTATGGTGCTGGAGTTCTAATTACGGAAGGCTCACGAGGAGAAGGTGGTTATCTAACAAATTCTGAAGGCGAAAGGTTTATGGAAAGGTATGCTCCTACAGCTAAAGATTTAGCAAGTAGAGATGTTGTATCTAGGTCAATGACAATTGAAATTAATGAAGGTAGAGGTGTAGGACCTAATAAAGATCATATTTTTATGCATCTTGAACATATTGATCCTGCAACTTTACATATGCGATTGCCAGGAATAAGTGAAACTGCAAAAATATTTTGTGGTGTCGATGTAACTAAGGAGCCTATTCCTGTTTTACCAACTGTGCATTACAATATGGGTGGTATACCAACTAATTATAATGGTGAAGTTGTTACCAGAAAGGGCAATGATCAAAATGCAGTAGTATCAGGATTAATGGCTATTGGTGAGGCTGCATGTGTCTCTGTTCATGGAGCAAATAGGTTGGGCACAAACTCATTGCTGGATATAGTTGTGTTTGGAAGAGCTGCAGCCCAAAGAGCATTAAAAATAGTTGAAAAAGGTGCTTCACACGCTCCCTTATCCAAGCATGTAACAGATAAGATTTTGGCAAGACTAGATAAAATGAGATATGCTAAAGGTGACGTCTCTGTCGGTGAGATAAGAAATTCAATGCAAAATGCAATGCAAAAACATGCAGCTGTGTTTAGGTCTAACTCATCAATGAATGAAGGTGTAAAAAAAGTTGATAAAATTGCAAATAGTTTGGATGGGGTTGGTATTAAAGATAGGTCATTGATATTTAATACTGACTTAGTTGAGGCATTAGAACTTGAAAATTTAATGCAACAAGCAATAGTTACAATTAAATCTGCTGATCAAAGAAAAGAATCTCGAGGTGCTCATTCTCATGAGGATTATCCAGATAGGGATGATAAAGATTGGATGAAGCATACAATCATGTGGTTAAATGAGAAAAATAAGACTAAACTTGATTATAGAGATGTTCATTTAAATACCTTAACTAACGAGGTTGCTTCAATTCCTCCAGCAGCAAGAGTATACTAATTTAAAAGGAGTTATTTGTGGCTGAATTTGCCCTTCCAAAACATTCAAAAATTGTTAAAGGTATTGATTATCCTTTACAGAGTGAGTCTGAGAACCCAAAAAAAGTTAACGTTTATAGATGGTCTCCGGACGATGACGAAAATCCTAGGATTGATAGTTATACTATTGACTTAGATGACTGTGGACCTATGGTTTTAGATGCATTGATAAAAATTAAACAAGAAGTTGACTCGAGCCTTACTTTTAGACGTTCATGTAGAGAAGGTATATGTGGTTCGTGTTCAATGAATATTGACGGTACTAATACATTAGCATGTTTAAAGTCAATTGAAGATATTAAGGGCGATATTAATATTTATCCTTTACCACATATGGATGTTGTAAAAGATCTTGTGCCCGATTTATCAAAAGCTTATGCTCAGTTAACATCTGTTAAACCCTGGCTGCAATCTGATAGCAGGCCAGAAGAAGGGAAGTCTCGTAAACAATCTCCAGAACAAAGAGAAAAGATTGATGGTTTGTGGGAATGTGTTTTATGTTTTTCTTGCACTACCTCTTGCCCTTCATATTGGTGGAATGGTGATAAATATTTAGGCCCAGCTGTCTTACTGCAAGCATATAGATGGATAGCAGATAGTAGAGACGAAAACACAGAAGAAAGATTAAATGACTTAGAGGACACCTTCAAACTATATAGGTGTCATACAATTATGAACTGTACAAAAACCTGTCCAAAAGGGCTAAATCCTGCAAAGGCTATTGGAGAGATTAAAAAGCTTCAGCTTGAAAGAAAATAATTTTAAATAGTTTCCTTTAAAATGGCTAACTGGTTTGGAAAAAGTAATAGAACAAAACCTGCAAAATATAGCATTATGTAATTCCATAAATTTAGATAAAGGTCAGCTGATTGTTGCTTCCTACTTTGATAAACTTAATGAAAAATTAATTAAATTAAACACCAAAAAAAATTTTATAAATAAAATATTTTCAAAAAAAAACTCCGATTATATAAAAGGTATCTACTTGTTTGGGGGTGTTGGAAGGGGTAAATCCATGATCATGGATTTATTTTTCCAACATGTCCCTATTAAAGAAAAAAGAAGATTACACTTTCACGATTTCATGAAAGAAGTTCATCAACGTATTTTACAGAAAAGTAAAGTTGAAAAAAACAAAGATTGTGTTCTTTTAGTTGGTAAAGATTTAGCAAGTTCAGCAAAATTACTTTGCTTCGATGAAATGGAAGTTAGAGATATTGCTGACGCTATGATCTTATCACGTCTGTTTAATGTAATGTTTACTGAAGGAACAACTTTAGTAACAACGTCAAATCAACCCCCTACTGGTTTATACAAAAACGGATTACATAGAGATCGAATTTTACCTTTCATAGAGAGCTTAAAGTTAAAAACAGAAATTATTGAAATTCAAAATGGTGATGACTGGCGTGAGAGATCTCTAAGTGGTAATAAGGTATGGTTGAACCCTATAAACACAGAAAATAAAAATAAAATAGATAATATATTTTTAAAACTTAGTTTGGGTTTTGTAAAACAACCAGAAACAATTGAGATCTCAGGTAGAACAATTCTAATTCCTCAAGTGGCCGCAGGTATTGCAAGAATTAATTTTGATAATTTATGTAACAAACCTCTAGCAGCTTCTGATTATATAGAAATAGGTGAAAGATATAAGGGAATTATAATAGAAAATATCCCAATTCTTGATGATAAATCTCGTAATGAAACTAGAAGGTTCATTTGGTTAATAGATGCATTATATGACAAAAATTGCTTTTTAATAGCTAATGCAGAGGCTGATTTTAGAAAAATATATCAAGGAGAAGAATGGGAATTTGAATTTCAAAGAACTATTTCTAGGATAGTAGAAATGTCTCAAGTTTGACAAACATCTAATAATTAATCTTACCTTGATAGCAAAGAAAAAAAAGTTTAAAAGATAAACCAGAAATCATAAAAGTATAGTCAATTTTAAATAATGATTAAACTAACTTTCTTTAATACTTTGAATTAAACAGGATTATAAAAATGAGAAATAAAATAGCTTTAATAGGATCTGGTAATATTGGTGGTACCCTGGCTCATTTAGCAGCTATTAAAGAGTTAGGAGATGTTACTTTATTTGATATTGCAGAAGGAATTCCTCAAGGGAAAGCTCTCGACCTAGCTCAATCAGGACCTGTAGAGGGATTTGATTGTAATATTTCAGGTTCTAATGATTATTCGGCACTTTCAGAAAGTGATGTGGTGATAGTTACTGCAGGCGTTGCAAGAAAACCTGGTATGAGCAGAGATGACTTGGTAGAAATTAATACAAAAGTTATGAAGCAGGTAGGTGAAGGCATTAAGGAAAATTGCCCTAACGCTTTTGTCATATGTATAACAAACCCACTCGATGCCATGGTTGGGGTTTTACAGAGAGCTTCGGGATTGCCAACAAATATGGTTGTAGGAATGGCTGGTGTTTTAGATTCAGCTAGGTTTAGACGTTTTTTAGCTGATGAATTTGATGTTTCAGTTAGCGATGTCACAGCTTTTGTTCTTGGGGGGCATGGTGATACGATGGTTCCTTTATCAAGGTATTCAGCTGTTGCAGGAATTCCAGTTCCAGACCTAATTAAAATGGGTTGGAGCAACAAAGAAAAGATTGACCAAATAGTTCAAAGAACTCGAGATGGAGGTGCAGAAATTGTTGGTCTATTAAAAACTGGCTCAGCGTTTTATGCTCCAGCTTCCTCTGCTATTGAAATGGCAGAATCCTTCTTAAAAGATAAGAAAAAATTACTTCCTTGTGCCGCTTATGTTGATGGATATTACAATCTTAATGGTTTGTACGTAGGAGTTCCTGTTATCATTGGTAAAAAAGGGGTAGAGCGCATTGTAGAAATAAATCTTACTTCTGGCGAAAAAGAAATGTTTGATCATTCAGTCTCAGCTGTAAAACAATTGAATGATCTTGCTTCAAAATTTGAAGCCCAATAAATATCATAGAGAGGTATAAGTTTTGGATATTCATGAACATCAAGCTAAAGAGCTGTTGAAGGAATATAATATTCCAACTCCAAAAGGAAAAGCTGTTTTTTCAGTTGAGGAGGCTTTAATTGCAGCAAAAGAATTACCTGGTCCAGTTTATGTCGTGAAAGCACAAATTCATGCAGGTGGCAGAGGCAAAGCTGGTGGTGTAAAAGTTGTAAAGGATTTAGAAGCATTAAAAAATGCAGCTAAAACAATCCTTGGCCAAAAGTTAATAACACATCAAACTAGTAGTGAAGGAAAGCTTGTTCAGAGATTATACATAGAAGACGGATGTGATATAGATTCAGAATATTATTTTTCAATGGTCATTGATAGAGTCAGCAGTAGAATTTCACTAATAGCTTCAACAGAAGGTGGAATGGATATTGAAAAAGTTGCCGAAGAAAATCCAGAAAAAATATTATCTTTTAATATTGATCCTACAATAGGCTTTCAACCTTTTCATTCTAGATTGATAGCAAATAGTCTTAACTTAACTGGAACAAGTTTTAAACAAGCTGGAGATTTTTTTAGTCAGTTGTATAAGCTTTTTACTGAAAATGATGCAAGTCTATTAGAGATAAACCCCCTAGTTTTAACTTCTGAAAATAACTTGATAGCCTTAGATGCAAAAATGTCATTTGATAATAACGCACTTTATAGACATCCAAAAATAATGGCTTTAAGAGATGAAACTGAAGAAGATCCCGCGGAAATTTTAGCCAGTAAATATGATCTAGCTTATATCAAACTAGATGGGACTATTGGGTGTTTGGTAAATGGTGCTGGTCTTGCAATGGCAACTATGGACATTATTAAATTAAAAGGTTCGTCCCCTGCCAATTTCTTAGACGTTGGTGGGAGTGCTACAAAAGAAAAAGTTACAGAAGCATTCAAAATCATACTATCTGATGAAGCTGTTGAAGGAATTTTAGTAAATATTTTTGGAGGAATAATGCGATGTGACATCATCGCAGAAGGAGTTGTAGCAGCGGCAAAAGCCTTGTCATTAACAAAACCATTAGTAGTCAGGTTGGCAGGTACAAACGTTGATGAGGGGAAAAAAATATTATCAGATTCTGGTCTAAAAATAACACCAGCAGATGACTTAGACGACGCAGCTGTTAAGATTGTAAATGCAGTTAAGGAGATAAATTAGATGTCTGTTTTGATCAACAAAGATACGAGAGTAATTTGCCAGGGATTTACAGGCGGCCAGGGCACTTTTCATTCAGAGCAGGCTATAGCGTATGGGACTAAAATGGTTGGAGGTGTAACACCAGGTAAAGGAGGGACAATTCATTTAAACCTTCCAGTTTTCAATACAGTTAGAGAGTGTGTTGAAGAAGTTAATCCGGATGCATCAGTAATTTATGTACCACCGCCATTTGCAGCAGATTCAATTTTAGAAGCTATTTCTTCAAACATACCACTAATTATTTGTATCACTGAGGGTATACCGGTCCAAGATATGATTAAAGTTAAGCAGTACCTTAATAAGTCGAATTCTAGGTTGATTGGACCAAACTGTCCTGGTGTAATTACACCAGGGCAATGTAAAATTGGTATAATGCCTGGACACATTCATACTCCTGGAAAAGTTGGAATAGTCTCTAGGTCAGGTACATTAACCTATGAGGCTGTTGCTCAAACAACTGCTGCAGGGTTGGGTCAGTCAACTTGTATTGGAATTGGGGGTGATCCTATCAATGGCACTAATTTCATTGACTGTCTTGAAATGTTTTTGAATGATGAACAAACAGAAGCAATATTAATGATTGGAGAAATTGGAGGTAACGCTGAAGAAGATGCAGCCGCTTTTATAAAAAATCATGAAATAAAAAAACCTATAGCCGGCTTTATAGCAGGCAAGACTGCTCCTCCTGGAAGAACCATGGGGCACGCGGGAGCAATTGTTAGTGGAGGCAGTGGAGATGCAGATTCAAAAGTCAAAGTTATGAAAGACTGCGGCTTTATAATGTCTGAATCCCCTTCAGGTTTGGGTAAAGCTGTCGTAAAAGCAATACAACTATGGAAATAACTTGATTTAATTGTCAACTTTTTGTGTAGTATACCTTTATTAATCACTCTTTAAAAGGACTTGAAGCTATGGACGATCAAAACTCTGATCAAAGTTTTCTTTCTGGTACAAATGTGACTTTCATTAATGATTTGTATAAAGAATGGAAGATCAATCCAAATGCAGTTCCTAAGGAATGGGATCTTTGGTTCAAGAGTAATGAAGATGAACCTATAATTGATGAAGGCCCAAGTTGGGCTAAGAAAAATAGTCAAGTTATTGGAGCAATAGATACTGTTGAGAGTGTTCGAGCAGTAGCAAGAGGTATTGTGGGCAAAGGAGATTTATCAGCCACAGATTTAAGAGCAGCAACAACTGACTCAATTCGTGCTATAATGCTTATTAGAGCTTTTAGAATTAATGGACATCTTTTAGCTAAGTTAGACCCTCTTAATTTACAACAGGGTGATATACACCCAGAACTAAATCCTAAAACTTATGGTTTTAATGATGATGATTGGGACAGACCAATATTTATAGATAATGTTCTTGGAATGGAGTCTGCAACTTTAAGACAAATAATGGAAATAGTAAAAGAAACTTATTGTGGGTCCATAGGAATAGAGTTTATGCATGTGCAAGATCCAGCTCAAAAAGCCTGGATACAAGAAAGAATAGAATCGATAAGAAACGCAACAGAATTCACCAAACGAGGTAAAAAAGCTATTTATGAAAGATTAGTTGGAGCAGAGACCTTTGAGCAATTTCTACATAAAAAATACGCTGGAACCAAACGATTTGGTTTAGACGGATCAGAGTCTGTTGTACCAGCTATCGAGCAAATATTAAAACGTGGTAGTCAGTTAGGCATGAAAGAAGTTGTAATTGCAATGGCTCATAGAGGAAGATTAAATCTTTTATATAACATATTAAATAAACCCTTTAGAGCAATTATTTCGGAGTTTTTGGGCAATCAAGCAAATCCAGAAGAAGCAGGTGGTTCTGGGGATGTTAAATATCATATGGGTGCTTCCGCAGATAGAGAGTTTGATGGCAATAACGTACATTTATCGTTACAAGCAAATCCTTCTCATTTAGAAGTTGTAGCTCCTGTTGTTATTGGAAGGGTCCGTGCAAAACAAAATCAACATAATGATACAAATGATAGATTATCGGTTTTAGGAATTGTATTGCATGGAGATGCTGCTTTTGCAGGTCAAGGTATAGTTGCTGAAACTTTTGATTTTTCTGGATTAAGAGGCTATAGAACGGGTGGAACTATTCACATAGTTGTAAACAATCAAATAGGATTTACCACTAGCCCAAACTACTCTCGTTCAAGCCCATATTGTACAGATGTAGCGAAAATGGTTATGGCTCCAATTATGCATATCAATGGTGACGACCCCGAAGCTGTTGTTCACGCATCAAGAATAGCAACTGAATTTAGACAAAAATTTGCATGTGATGTTGTTTTAGATATTATTAGTTACCGTCGTTATGGTCATAATGAAGGAGATGAACCTGCTTTCACTCAACCAATTATGTATAAAACTATTGGATCTCACAATAGTATTAGTAAAATTTATGCGTCAAAACTTATTAATGAAGGTATATTAACTGACCAGGAAGCTAAGGACGAAGTTAACAATCATAATAAATTTCTTGAAAAAGAATTTGAAGCAGGAACTAATTATAAGCCCAATAAAGCTGATTGGTTAGAAGGTCAATGGTCAAGTTTAAGGGCTGCTCATGGAGATGACCGAAGAGGTGAGACATCAGTATCCATAGATGACTTAAAATTAATTGGAAAAGCAATAACTACTATACCCGCAAATATAAATGTAAACAAAAAACTTCAACGTATAGTTGAAACTAGAAAAAAAGCTATTGAGACTGGTGAAGGTATAGATTGGTCTACTGCTGAACACCTTGCATTTGGTTCATTATTATTAGAAGGATATCCAGTTAGATTGTCTGGACAAGATAGTTGCAGAGGAACTTTTTCTCAAAGGCATTCTGTGTTTATTGACCAAGTATCAGAAGAAAGATACACGCCGCTAAATAATATAACTTCCAACCAACAAAATTTTGAAGTTATCGACTCTCCTTTATCAGAGGCTTCTGTATTAGGTTTTGAGTATGGTTATTCTCTTACAGAGCCAACTGCTTTAGTAATGTGGGAAGCTCAGTTTGGAGATTTTGCTAATGGTGCCCAGGTAATAGTAGATCAATTTATTTCAAGCGGTGAAGCTAAATGGTTAAGAATGTCAGGGCTTGTTATGTTACTTCCTCATGGTTACGAAGGTCAGGGACCAGAACATTCTTCAGCAAGATTAGAGAGATATCTTCAATTATGTGGTGAAGATAATATGCAAGTTTTAAATTGCAGTACACCTGCAAATTATTTCCATGCTTTAAGAAGACAACTTAAAAGAGATTTCAGAAAACCATTGATTATAATGACACCAAAAAGTCTTCTTAGAAATAAGGCTTGTGTTTCTAAATTATCCGATATGTCGGAGAATACTGCTTTTAGAAGAGTAATAAGAGACCCTAATACAAACCTTAAGGATAATGATATTAAAAAGGTGGTTATTTGTTCTGGTAAAGTTTTCTACAATTTATTAGAAGAAAGAGAAAATAGGAAATTAGATAGCGTAAAAATTTTGAGATTAGAACAAATTTATCCCTTTCCTTATTCAACTTTAAAAGAAATATTATCCGATACGCCAAACGCAGAATTTGTTTGGTGCCAAGAAGAACCAAAAAATATGGGCGCATGGTTCTTTGTAGATAGAAAAATTGAAGATGTTCTCAGGTCGTTCAAAGCAAAATTCTCACGACCCTCTTATGCTGGTCGAGCAGAGGCTGCTTCTCCTGCAACAGGATCTTTATCTAGGCATAATAAAGAACAAGCAGACTTAGTAAATGAAGCTTTAGAAACGACCACAAAAAAAACAACTAAGCACGCGGCTGAATAGTTATATATATGGAAGATGAAAATAAAATTACTAGCAAAATAGCCATGCCTTCTGCGGCAAAAATTATAAAGGAAAAAAAATTAGACATCTGCGATATAGCTAGTACAGGTGTCAATAATAGAGTAACAAAAGGTGATGTTCTTTTATATTTAAATCAAATCAAAACTGAAGATGGATTGAAGGTAAAAAACATAAACAAAGAAAAACAAACAAATGTACGAAAGGGTAGTGGGATGGATGTTTTGGTTCCAGTTTTAGGAGAGTCTGTTGTAGAAGCAACAGTTTCTAAGTGGATAAAAAAACAAGGAGAGTTTGTTGAAGTAGATGACCCAATTGTAGAGTTAGAAACAGATAAAGTCACATTAGAAGTTCCGGCAGCTACTTCCGGTATTCTGGATAACCTTACCGTTTCAGAAGGTGATACCGTTGAGGTTGGAGCACTGTTGGGAATTATAATTGCCGGAGAAAAATCTGATGAAACTCCTGCACCTGCGCCAAAACAAGAAGACAATAAGATTGATGAGCAAGTAAGTGTACCTGAAAAAGTTGAAAGTAAGATAAGTAGCAATAAATCTGATGTAATTGAAGAAGCCGTTAATAAAAACCTTGAAGAACGTGTCCCAATGTCCCGCTTACGACAAGCTATCGCTCGCAGATTAAAGGAAGCACAAAATACTGCTGCTATGTTAACAACATACAACGAGGTTGATATGTCAGCTTTAATGGAAATGCGAAATAATTACCAAGATAGTTTTGAAAAGAAAAATGGAGTTAGGCTTGGATATATGAGTTTTTTTGTTAAAGCCTCAATAGATGCACTAAGCCAGTTTCCTGCAGTAAATGCAGAAATAGATTACAATGACATTATTTACAAAAATTATTATAACATAGGTGTTGCAGTTGGTACTTCTCAAGGTTTAGTCGTACCAGTTCTAAAAAATGCAGACAAAATGTCTTTTGGAGAGACTGAGATTGCCATTGCAGATTTTGGTAAAAAAGCAAAAGATGGCAGTTTAGGTATATCTGATATGGCTGGCGGAACTTTTACAATTTCTAATGGTGGAGTTTATGGTTCTCTAATGTCGTCACCAATTTTAAATCCACCTCAGTCAGGTATTCTAGGAATGCATAAAATTCAAAAAAGACCAGTTGCAATAGGTGATAACATCGAACTTCGTCCAATGATGTATTTAGCCTTATCGTATGATCACCGTATTATTGATGGACGTGAAGCTGTTTCTTTTTTAGTAAGAATTAAAGAAATTATAGAAGATCCAAGACGTCTAGTTGTTGGAGCATAATTGTAAGTAAAGGTTTAGTATGTCTGAAGAAAAATATGATCTTGTTGTTATAGGTTCTGGTCCAGGAGGTTATGTTGCGTCAATAGTGGCGGCACAAAAGGGTATGAAAGTTGCCAGTATCGAAAAAAGAACAACCTTAGGTGGGACTTGTTTAAATGTTGGTTGTATACCATCTAAAGCAATGCTCCATGCATCTGAGCAATATGAAAATGCAGTTAAATTAAATGGTAACAAAGAATGGGGTATAACTTGTAAAGATGTTAAATTAGATTTAACAAAATTATTGAAAAAAAAATCTGGTATAGTTGACGAACTTACTAAAGGTATTGATTTTCTATATAAAAAAAATAAAGTAACAAAGTATATCGGAACAGCAAAGTTCATTACAGCAAACTCGATTGAAATTACTGGTGATAATACTAGAAATCTCATACATGCTGAAAACATAATAATTGCAACAGGATCAGAAGCGACTCATCTTCCAAACATCAATATTGATGAAAAGAAAATAGTCACCTCGACGGGTGCATTAGAATTAAAAGAAGTCCCCAAAAAAATGATAGTTATTGGAGCTGGTATTATAGGCCTTGAAATGGGAACTGTATGGAGAAGACTTGGTTCTGATGTTGAGGTCATAGAGTATTTACCAAGAATTTTACCTGGAATGGATAATGAAGTTGCTGAAAAATTCATGAAAATTCTTGAGAAACAGGGCTTAAATTTCAAGTTAGGTCAAGCAGTAGAATCATCAAAAATCGTTGAGAATAAGGTTATTTTATCAATAAGGAATGTCACTAAAGAAAATACATATGAAATAGATGCAGATGTTGTTTTAGTAGCAGTTGGGAGAAAGCCTAACACTCATGGATTAGGTCTTAAAGATTTGAACATTGATATTGATAAACATGGCTTTATAAAAACAAATAATTACTTTCAAACTTCTATTAATAATATTTATGCAATTGGAGACGTCATAAAAGGTCCAATGTTAGCTCATAAAGCTGAAGAAGACGGAGTAGCAGCCGTTGAGATAATAAATGGAGAAGCAGGTCATGTGGATTATAATCTTGTTCCAGGTATAATTTATACTGCACCAGAAGTTGCCGTTATTGGCAAAACTGAAGAGGAGCTAAAAGAAGAAGGAATTGAATTTAATAAAGGTGTTTTCCCACTTTCAGCAAATAGTAGAGCCAAAGCTATAAGTCATACTGATGGAATGGTAAAAATCCTTTCTGACAAATCTACTGATAAAATATTAGGTGCTCATATGATAGGTCATGAGGCGGGTACCGTAATACATGAGTTATCAATTGCGATGGGTTTTGGGGCATCATCCGAAGATGTGGCAAGAATTTGTCATGGTCATCCTACCGTAAATGAGGCTGTTAAAGAAGCTGCTTTGGCAACATACTCTAAAGCCATACATTTTTAATTCACACTCATTTTACTATAAAAAACTAAGATTATTACGCCAACTATAATCAAACCCAACCCAAAAAGTGCCATCAGATCTGGAATTTCTTTATATTTTAATGCTCCTAAAATTGTAATAGCTGAAATTCCCACAGCAGCCCATATTGAGTATGTTATGGCTATAGGTATTGTTTTCATTGCCAGCATCATAAAGTAAAAAGCTGTTGCATAGCCGACGACTACATAGGTGCTAGGTATTAACTCTGAAAAATTATTAGTACTCTTAAGGTAAGTGGTTCCAACCACCTCTCCAATAATAGCAATTAAAAGATAAAAATATCCCATGTTAATCCTTACAAAATATGTTATTTATTATATTATTTGAGTCTACTTAAGGCAATATTAAAGATTATAATTTAGGACAATATAAAATGAACGAGATCCAATCAGCTTCGACTTATATATCAAACAACTCATTTCAAGAAGAAAGAAAAGATTTAGCGGCTGCCTTTAGATGGGCTGAAAGAAGTAATTTACATGAGGCTGTTGCCAATCATTTCAGTTTAGCTGTTAATTCTGAAGGAACAAAATTTTTAATGAACCCTAATATGTGGCATTTTTCTAGAATCAAAGCTTCTGATTTGTTGTTATTAGACGTTAATGACAAAACTGTGCTAACAAAAGATAATCCCCCTGACGCGACAGCTTGGGGGTTACATGGAGCTATACATAAATTGTGTCCTCACGCAAGATGCATAATGCATGTTCATTCAGTGTATGCAACTACTCTGGCTTCTCTTGAAGACTGTATTTTGCCACCAATAAATCAGGTGGCAGCAATGTTTTTTGGCAGACAAGTTATTGATAAAAATTATGGCGGTTTAGCTTTTGAAGATGAAGGCACAAGATGTGCACATCTTTTGTCAAATTCTAAAAAACACACATTTATAATGGGTAACCATGGTGTATTAATTTTTGGTAAAAATGTAGCAGAAACTTTCAATAGACTATATTATTTTGAAAGAGCCGCTCAAACATATATCAATGCCCTTCAAACTGGAAAAAAAATAAGTATTTTAAATGATATAATAGCAGAAAAAACTGCAGAAGAATTAGACAATGAAGAACATCCAAACCCTGCAGGAACAGCTTTCTTGAGAGAAATAAAGTCAATATTAGATCAAGAAAGTTCTGATTATGCAGATTAGAAGTTAATTATTTAATTTTTTATTAATATAAAGACTTAATAATGAAGCGTCATGGTCTGACCAACCCTCATTCATGGCCCCTTGAATATAAGATTTAGTACTTTTGATAACATGTAATTCATGATTAAAATTTGCCCCTTCTTCAATCATTAAATTAATATCTTTTAAAGCTGATGAAACGTTAAATGTTGAACTCAAGTTAGTCTCATTTTTTTTTGCTTGTAACATAGTATTAGACTTTAGGTGAGCTACTTTAGCTGCTCCAGAGCTATCAAACATTATGTCCAAAGCTTTATCAAATTTAATTCCTGAGTTAGTCGCTAAAGACATCGCTTCACCTAAAGCGTGCCAATAAACCATCAATGGTAGATTAATAGCTAACTTCATAGCACTTCCCTTACCAACTTCACCAAGGTATTCATATCTTCTACAAATAAGCTTTAATATATGCTCAACCTTTTCAAAAGTTTCCTTGTTTCCCCCTACTAACCCTAATAAATTTCCATCTCTTGCTGGCTTTGTTGATCCTCCTACTGGGCATTCTATAAATTCTCCATTTAACGAATATATTACCCTTTCTAAAGATTGCATTTTCTTAATGCTAGTCGTACTTAGTTCCATTATAATTTTGTTAGTCAAATCTTGATTTTTAATACCCTGAGAACTTGTATACACATAATCAAGTGCTACATCATTTCCCATAATAATTAAAATTATGTCGTTATTTTCAAACAATTCTTTTACACTATTAGCTCTTATTGCACCTAATTCAACTAGAGGTGTTACTTTATTTTGCGTTCTGTTCCATGCTGTTACAGTCTGATCACAATCCAAAAGCCTTTTACCAATTTCCTTACCCATTTTACCTGTACCGCAAATGCCTATTTTATTCATAAACACACTCCTTTTAAATTTACAAAAGTAATATTATATCTTGAAAATACAAATTTAAGTAACCAATTAACTTATCATAGTAATTAATCAATGGGGATTGTCGATGACCAACATGAATAATAAATTTGAAGCTGATACCGGTAAAATTTTAGATATAGTGATTAATTCTCTTTATTCGGAAAGAGAAATTTTTTTGCGTGAGTTGGTGTCAAATGCTTCAGATGCTCTTGATAAAAGAAAATATCTTGGCTTAACAGATAAAAAAATTGCTATCTCCTCAGAAGCTTCTGAAATAAAAATTGAGGTTAATAATAAAGACAAAACTTTATCAGTTTTAGATAATGGTATTGGAATGAATGAAGAGGACCTTAAATCTTCATTGGGTACTATTGCGAGGTCAGGAACAAAAGCATTCTTAGAACAAATTGCAACAAACACTAAAGATAAAAAACCAGATATGTCCATGATTGGACAATTTGGTGTAGGTTTTTATGCTTCTTTTATGGTAGCCGATAGTGTTGAAGTATTATCTAAAAAAGCAGGAGAAAACCAGGCATGGAAATGGTCTTCAGATGGAAAGTCAGGTTTTAATTTAGAAAAAGCAGATAAAGAAGATGTTGGGACATCTATTACACTTAAACTAAAAAAAGATGCAAAAGAGTTTTTAGAAGAAACTAGACTTCAATTTATTGTCAGAAAATATTCAGATCATATTTCCTATCCAGTTAAATTACACGAAATTGACAAAAAAGATGCAGGAATAAAAACATTAAATGAAGCTTCAGCTTTATGGACCAGACCAGCAAAAGATATTAAAGAAGAGCAATACCAAGAATTTTTCTCACATATTGGCGCAGGTTTTGGAAAACCACTTTTAACCATGCATAACAATACAGAAGGGACTATTAGTTATACTAATCTTATATGTATTCCATCTACAAGACCGTTTGACTTATTCAATCCAGATAGAAAATCATCATTAAAATTATACATAAACAGAGTATTTATTACAGACAAGTGCGATGCATTAATTCCTAGTTATCTAAGGTTCATAAAGGGTCTAGTTGACACTCAAGATATAAATCTGAATGTCAGTAGAGAAATGTTACAAAACAACCCTGCCGTAGCAAAGATAAGTAAATCATTAGTTGGAAAAATCTTAAGAGAACTCAAGAAAGTGAGTGAAAAGAACGCAGATGGTTATAAAAGTTTTTGGAAGGAGTATGGTGCTGTTTTGAAAGAAGGCTTGTATGAAGATGCAGAAAGAAAGGAGTCATTATTAGATTTATGTAGGTTCTCAACTAATGAAAATGATGACCCAATATCTTTATCTGGATATGTAGAAAAAATGCCTGAAAAACAAAAGGACATCTATTATATTTCAGCTGAAACAAAAGACCAAGCTTTAGCAAGTCCTCACTTAGAAGGTTTTAAATCCAAAAAAATACCTGTTTTAATTATGACAGACGCGATTGATCAGTTTTGGTTACCTATGGTTGGATCTTTCAAGGAAAAGAAGTTTACTTCAATTACACAAGGACAGATTAATTTAGATGATCTTGATGAAAAAAATAAAGACAAGAAAAAAGACGATAAGAATGAAAAAGAAAAAAAAGATAAAGAATATGTTGATTTAGTTGCCCAATTAAAAGTTGTATTAGGAGATCAAGTTAAAGATATTAGATTATCCTCTAAACTGACTGACAGTCCAGTCTGCCTAGTTGCTGACGAAGGCGATATGGATATTGCTATGGAGCAATTGATGGCACAGAGAGATACAAACTACAAGGGGGCTCCAAGAATATTAGAAATTAATGGAGACCATTCTCTTATTAAAAACATGAAGTCATTATTAAGTAAAAAAGAAAACAATGATTTAGTTAGTGACGCTGGAACTCTTTTATTTGAACAAGCTAGATTAATGGAAGGTAAAATGCCGGCTGATCCCGCTCAGTTTAGTAAAATAATGAACCAGTTTTTATTAAAAGCAATTCCTAACTAACCATTAATCGGATCTTTTAAAGAAAAAATAAAAAATAGTTATCAGCAGACAGAGCAATCCTAAAAACACATTTATTTGGATTGTTCTGTCTACTGAAATTAGTGTCATAATCCAAGATAAATTCATTAGACCAATTGGTGCTGTTCCGATACATGTCACTAATATACCAAAATTATTTCCTTTAGATTTAGTAGATGCTTGATAAACAAGTGCACCTTGCATTGTACTAAAACCTGATAAAAAAATGCCGCCAAATGTTAAACTTATAAAAGCCAATATCAGACTAGGTGAGTAAGAAAATAAAAACATACCTAAAAAAAATCCACTTACACCTGTAATAAAGATAATTGACAAATATTTTTGTGGAGAAAGATTGCCAATAATTAAAGCCCCTATAAGAGCTCCTAAACCTTCAGAGGAAGCTAAGATTCCAATATTAAATTCAGATAATAATAACTTTTCTCTACCTAATACGGGGATTAAAGATACTAATGGAAAACCAAAAATATTAAAGATTAGGGTTGTTATCAATACCATTCTTAAACTAACAAGACTGTATACACTTTTACTTGTTTTTAATATTTCATTTAAAAGACCATGTGCCCAATGCTCTTTTATCGCTAATGGATTTTTTTGAGCAGAATTTAGAGCAGTATCCTTATTAGAATTTTTTTTAAATACAATGATTAATCCTAAAGCTAACAGATACATTATAAATTGAAGACTAAAAATTCCAGTAAGACCAACTAAAGTATAGAGTGTTCCAGCAAATATTGGTCCTATCAGCCTTGTTGCATTGTTGGATAATGTTTCCATAGCAAGTGAGGAACTCAAAAGTTTCTTTTTAATATTATCCGCTAACACCCTACGCCTTACTGCAAGGTCAACCACCCATGTAATTCCATTTATAAAGGCAAGAATAAGTGCAAAAAGCATATTAAAATTATCTGTGAAAACTAAAATAACAGCCATACCAGTGAAAATATTTGAAAGTAAGTAAATGTTTTTAATAACTAAAATTGGAGACACCCTCTCTGAAATTGTACCTATAACTATTCCCAAAAGGCTCATTGGTAACATTCTTGCTGCGAATATTACTGTAACTAAATATGGAATTCCTAGTTCTTGGAGGGCATAAAGACTCAAAGCTAAAAACTCCATAGCACGTGCAATCCCAGTCATACAGCCTGCACCCCAGAGTATTCTAAAGTCTTTATTTTTAAAACATTCCTTAATCATTATATGTTAGGAAATTTTTTGATGTACTTCGACTACATTGCCTTCTGGATCTTGAAAGAAAATTTGGTGCCATTCTTTAGCGAAAGTGGTTCCATAATCCGAAAATGGTATTTTTTCTTTCTTAAGCCTTTTAATGAATGTGTTAATATCATCAGTCCTAAAAGCTATATGCCCTTTATCAACAGGATTGATTGCCTGATTATTTTTAAAAGCTACATTTAAATCTCGTTCTGCAAGATGCATTTCTATTTTACCTTCTGTTACGAAATTAATTTTACCACTATACCCTCTATTAGATGTCTCTTCTGTTCGTGGAAAATTTTCTATTGGAATACTATTCATACTAAGGATATTTTTATAAAAATTATTCATATTATCTATATTTTTTGATACAAAATTTATATGGTGAAACTCTAATTTCATTTATAATCTCCAAATTATTTAATAATCATTACATTTATGCTATATAAAATAATTAATATTAAATAGGATAAATTAGCTAGTATTATAAAATTGAACTATTATATCTAATCATACACACGCAAAACATTTATGAGGATCAAAATGCCTGATAGCACCATTCAATTAGAAAATTCAGAAACCCAAGACAGCATAATTAGTGAAGTAAGAGAGTCTGTCGCTAAACTTTGTGGTGATTTTCAAGGTGAATATTGGAGAAAACTTGACAGAGAGCAAGGTTACCCTACAGAATTTGTTAAAGCTTTGACTGATGCGGGTTTTTTGGGAGCCCTTATACCGGAAGAATATGGTGGTGTTGGTCTAGGAATGGTTGCAGCATCTGTCATTTTAGAAGAAATACATCATCAAGGTTGTAATGCCGCAGCGTGTCACGCACAAATGTATACAATGGGAACTGTTCTAAGACATGGATCTGATGAACAAAAAAAAGGAATATTTACCTAAGATTGCAGATGGAACTTTAAGGTTACAAGCATTCGGCGTAACTGAACCAACTAGTGGTACAGACACTACAAGTTTGAGAACCGTAGCTGTGCGTGATGGAGATGATTACATAATTAATGGACAAAAAATTTGGACCAGTAGGGCTGAGCATTCAGATTTAATGTTGTTGTTAGCTAGAACAACACCTTTAAATCAAGTTAATAAAAAGACTGAAGGTCTCTCTGTTTTTCTTTTAGATATGAGAAAGGCAAAAGGAAACGGTCTTACTATCAGGCCTATAAGAACAATGATGAACCACTCAACGACTGAAGTTTTTTTCGATAACCTTAGAATTCCTGCTTCTAATCTTATAGGTGAGGTAGACAAGGGTTTTAGATACATTTTGTCAGGTATGAATGCAGAAAGAATTTTAATTGCTGCAGAGTGTATCGGTGATGCAAAGTGGTTTACTAAAAAATCAACTGATTATGCTAATGATAGAAATATTTTTGGAAGAGCAATTGGTAAAAACCAAGGTATTCAGTTCCCAATTGCCAAGGCTTATGCTCAAATGAGGGCTGCAGAGCTTATGGTTTATCATGCAGCTAGACTATATGAAGCTGGCAAGCCGATTGGTGAAGAAGCAAATACTGCAAAATTGTTAGCAGCAGATGCCTCATGGGCTGCTGCTGAAGCTTGTGTGCAGACCCACGGCGGCTTTGGCTTTGCAGAGGAATATGATGTTGAAAGAAAGTTTAGGGAAGCTAGATTGTATCAAGTAGCCCCAATTTCTACTAATTTAATATTATCTTACTTAGCTGAACATGTTTTAGGAATGCCTAGATCATATTAAAGATCATTTATCTTTAACTGCAAGGTCTTCTGGCTTCAATCTTAGAATGTCGCTTGTAATAATATTTGCTAAGAACTCGAAACCTTCAGTTTTGTTCCTTATGTCTTGGGCTAGTTTTTCTGATTTTTTGTCAGTAGATTTAACTTTAATAGTTACCCAACTTTCACCATCTTTATCTGGTTCAACAGAGGTTATTGATATAACCAAACCATCTTTAATTTCATAAGTTATAGTTGGAAGATTGTCAGAATATTTTTTCAATGATTTTTTTATATCATAAAAATAAAAACTACTAATAACATCTCTAATATCACTTAACTGAGTTTCGTCAATTTTAAAATTTAAAGATTTAGGAACTATTAAACTTAACTTATTATCTTTATTCTCAACTTCAAAAGTTCCATTTTTGTTGTTTAAAGTGGCTTTCATGAATTGATCGTTTTTTATTGTAAAAATTAAACTCTCAAACCAATCAGATTTAGTTGTAGGCATTCTTATAGCACCTTTTAGAAGATAGCTTTGGTTTTCTTCTGGGAATCTTGCAAATTGACCCCCGCTTAATCCTCCAACAGTCCGATCCACTTTACCAAATAAAATAGATGAATAAATTGTTCCGTCTTGTTTTTTCAAAGTAATTTTTGTTCCATAACCTTCATCCTCTTCCTTGCTTTTATTTCTTTCTGGAAGAAGTAAATTTAAATCAGCATGTCTCCGTGAATCTTTTGTTTTTAATTCCTCAATTCTTAACAATGACAGACTTGTAATTAAGTTTTCCCACATACCCTTCTTAAGTGGATAACCAGATTCTGAAATATAAATATTATCTTTTTTTACCAAATTAATGTTATTTTCAAATGAGTTTATGAAAATATTATCAATTTTATTAATATTTTTGGTGAAATCTTTTAGAAATAAACTTCCTCTGTCTTCAAAAACGTGATTATTTGAATTTAAATTTATAGATATGATTGCTAAAATAACAAAAGTTAAAGTAACTATTGAAGTATTCACAAATTTTATTTTTGTCATATTATAATCCAACACTTATATTTAATAAGAACTTTTCTTTCTTCTAAAAGATATAATCAAGGCTAAGCCAGCAAATATAACGGGGAGTATTGCAACGTTAAAAGCAATAACCCATTTTTTCAAATTTTCTACATCTCTTCTTAGGTCAAATTTAACACTTCTTAGTTGAGATCTAGTTGACATCATTTCAGCTTTAAATCCATCAATCGCCTCGATAGTTTCAGGAGATAGTATATCTATATCATCTTCATTATTCTGAGTTAGACTTCTTATTTTGTCTTCCATACCTTTCAGCTTTTCAGCAAGTTGCTGTTCTTCTAAAAGAAACTTTTCTTCAGCAATTTTTTCTAGGGCTATGATTTTATCAAAAGGCCTATAAGAGGTACTCTTTCCTCTTAGATCAGATAAAGCACTTCCTCCAATCATTTTCTCGATGACATTTAAAACAAAGTCACCATTATTTGCAAATGCACCTCTTTGCGTTAACCAATTACGATCCATCAACATATCGGCGTCCGAAACTAATAAGATATTAGACTTATTTCGTGATTTTAATATTTGCGTTTCTTCTTTATCTTTAAAGGACGAGTTTAGTGGAGATTTTATCCAACCAGCCAGAATTAAATTTTGATTGTCTTTTTTGATATTGGGCAACAGATCTCTTGGGTCTCCTTCAGGATTACCTGCCTTTTGCGCATCACCAAGACCAGAATTCTGGCTTGAAACAATAATAGGTTCTAAGCTAGTCTTCTTATTGACAGACTCAAAAGATCCAGCAGTTGTCATTACTATGGTACTCAGATTTGAAAGTACACTCTCATTTTTGTTAAGTCCATTTCCCCTTATATTTAACCAGGGATAATTAGTGACCTGAATATCTCTGCCATTTAAATTTCTAGAGATGCGAAATCCAAATTCTGAATCTAATACAGCTTTTTTGTTATCAAACTTTATACCCCAAGTGTCCAATAATTTTTTGAGATTAGATCTAGGGTTCATTGGAGGCATCCCTTGTTGTCGGCTAATTTCAGTTTCAGCATAAGGATCTAAAAATACTAACGTTGCTCCACCGTTTAGGATCCATTGATCTATCATATAAAGTGTCTCATCGGATAGAAATTTTGGATGAACAATCATTAATACTTTAGTGTTTTTATTTAATTCATTTGTGGTTTCGTTGACTGTTTCAACCACAAACATTTCTCTCATTTGTTTTAATATTTGTTGTTCTGGTTTACCAATCCTACTGTCAGCTTGAAGTCCAAGGTTGTCGATAATACTTATTACTGGTTTTTCAATTTGACTAAGCTCTGAAATGAGACTTGAAAGATCATACTCTAAGAAAGTTTCTCTTTCAGGTGAAAAAATAGGAATATTTTTTTGACCAGTGGTAGAGTTAGTAGCTGCTAATCCAAAATATAAAGCATCTGACATTTCAGTGGCAGTAAAAGAATTAATTCCCATGCCAACTGCCCTATCTTCGTAATCAGAGAATGGTTTAGGGTCAATGATTTCAAGTGAAATCTTTCCATTAGAAATATTACTATATGTTTTTAACATAGTTTCTACTCTATTTGCATAAGTGGAAAG
>QBZS01000015.1:0-29529 GCA_003279355.1 SAR116 cluster bacterium AG-335-N04 | reverse complement strand
TTACAGAATATGAAGTTTATCTTCATCAGACTCATATTCTGACCGAAGTTAAAGTTGAGAAAGACCTTACTTGGATTTCTAAAATAGAGTGAAGTAAGGGAATGGGATATCGGACTTCTCACCCAACTAAATGAATTGCAAAGGTAATACTATTGGTTCATGTAGTTTCTCAGATGAAGATGTGAACTTGGTCATCAGACTCAAGAAAACCACTTAACCTTTAAGTAGGTTAAGTGTGTCCAA
The DNA here is from genome assembly GCA_003279355.1 of SAR116 cluster bacterium AG-335-N04. Lineage (GTDB taxonomy): Bacteria > Pseudomonadota > Alphaproteobacteria > Puniceispirillales > Marisalimonadaceae > Marisalimonas. The sequence goes on along the minus strand of QBZS01000015.1, from coordinate 29,286 downwards.
AATCATCTCCTCAAGTAGTTTGAACTATAGAATTTGTGTTGTTTTACTTCATTTTAATTAGAGATGAATTTATAAATGATGACATTTCAACTTCGCATTCACCCTCTGTTAAGGATACAACTCCTCCCATCTCTTTGATATCTTCCCAAAATTTAGTAGAGAATTCTTTTCTGGTTTTTGATTGATAGGATTTATCTTTCCATAAATGAAACATATCAACCTGAGTATCAGAGACGTTAGTAAAGCATCTCAACAACAATCCTCTATCTTCAGTAAACAAGTGTTCACTCACATTTTTCAAACTCATCACTATGGAATCTTTAGCAAGTTTATTCTGAAGTTTTACCGTTACTGTTGCACCTATCATTGAAATACCTTTTGTAAATTTAATACATAATAATTAGGAAATAATTAAATCAAAATAAATTAGGAACGTAAAGATAAGATTTTATTTCACCTCCAACATATCAAATACTCACCTTTATAAATATCAATAGCAAACATTTAAGGACTGCTGAGTATGTCTAAATACTAATATTGATAAACTATGAACATCTTATCAAATCATTATTGAAAAGAGTTAAAATGAACCTAAAACGCAAACTGAATCTTCTTGAAAAACTCAAAGAAGAAAGAGACAAAAAAGAACAAAAACTACGATTTGGAGTGAAACCCAGATGGAATGGAAATACAGGTTATTCCTTCTTCAGAGAACTTCGTGAATCTCTATCAACACCAAATCAAACCAAACTTAACAATCTAAAAAGGAGTGTATTAGTATGAACACACATAACTATCTAATCAGAGTAAAAGACGAACATTGGGAAGATATTCAAAAAGTAAAAACTCTGGATAATTGCTCAGCAAATTCCATTATCAACGAAGGAATAAGACTTGTGATAAAACAGAAGTTACAAGAACTATCTACATTGAGAAAGAATAGAACAAGTCTTCAGAATATGGTTTCAGCATAAAAGACTAAATACAACTAAGATGAAAAAATTAATTTTAAAAATTTTATTTAAAATAATTTAAGTTTAGTTATGATACTTATTTACATTAATATTTTTAACTTTTGAGGTTTTTATGAAAATAATTTTAGTTTTTTTTAGTTTTTTGTTTATTAATTTTAGCACATATGCAGATGGTCATTCAGGTAAAATACACCTTGAAGGATTTGGTGCATGGTCCTTAAATGTTATGAATGCTGGCAATGGCAATCTATCTATAACATATGATGGTCTTTACAGCGGTGTTGCTATGAATGGAACTAAATTTGGAAATAACTCATCTGTTCAATGTGTGGGTGGACTTACTACATCAGAAGGTAAATTTAATGACGAAACTGGTATATGTAAATTTCTATTTGCGAATGGGGATACTGCTTTTACAAAATATACAGGTACAGGAGAAGTAGGTAAGAATGGTACATCAAAATATGAGTTTATTGGAGGAACTGGTAAGTATAAATCTATATCTGGTTCAGGAACTGTAACACGAATTCAAATCCAAGCAGCAAAAAAAGGTTTTACACAAAGTAAGAATATATTCAAAGGAAGTTATAAACTTAACTAGACTATAATTTTAAAACTTTTTTAAGGTAACTTGGGTGTGTTCTAGAGTTGGTAACTAGTTATGACTACTATTTATTGAGGGGGTTTTAAACCCTTTCAAAATCAATCAAAAAATACGAGAGAAAACCAAGAGTTTTGAATCTCAATTAACTGGGGTTTTTACCAAATGTTTAAAACCCCTCCATAGTATCCAGAGAGAAATATCCCAAGTTGGGAATTTTTGTATTAGTGCTCTTTACTTTACTTATGTATTTTTATTAGACTGTAACAATTATTAATAGAATTTTTTAGAAAGCACACTAATGTACACTAGAGTTCACACTTTTAAATTTCAAAATAAACTTGCTAAAAACTCAATTAAATTATCTATGAAACAAATTTCAGATCCTATGTTTGATAAAGGTCTTCAAATGAGATTTTTTGTAGATGTGAATGATACTACATTAAATGTTATAAATGTTTGGGACAATGAACAAAATTCAGCGGTGGTACACCAAAATAATAATGATTTCATGAAAGAAATGAAGGAAATGGGTGTCAATATGCTCATTACTGGAGGTAAGACTGAGGCAACTTACTCCAACAAAACAACTTTTTCAGATTTCACAAAGTTAGATTAAAAATAGAACTAACCCTTCTCTTAAAACTGACAACACATACCTAATCTATAACCAACGATAATATCCAGAGAGAAATAAGTTATAAGATCTAATTTAAACTGTTTTTATTAAACTAAGATGTTATCCTCTAAAACAATACCTCTATTGGCGAAGATCTTCATTGGCACTTTTGACTTATCTTGTTTTTCAATTTCTTGCCAAATAGGTTGACAGTTTTTGTATGCATTTTCATCTTTATACTCAAATATATGCCCTAATCTAAAACTACCATCTCGGTTCCATACTCTCATTATTGCATGCCTTAATAAACCTTTAGACTTTAATTTTGGAAGAAATTTTTCTTTCTTATCTTGCCAATTATGCAATGTAATTAGCATATCAGATTCTGTTGAAAAATCTTGAGTACTATAATTAATTAACTTTGAATCTTTCATTATAACTCCTGAGAAAACTGTTTGATTTATTATTAATAATGTCGATCATTTTAACAATTATTTTTTATATATTTATTTAACACCAACAGTATCCAGAAAGAGAGATCAAATACTCTTTATGTTTGTAGACATTTTATTTATAATGACAGTGTAATTATTTAGGAAAAAAAATGCATATATTACTCAACATAATTTCATTGCTGTTTATTATAATAATTTCAAATGCTGCATATGCTAAAACTATACAAATTGAATTCACAGAAGATGACACATTTAGTAAAGAGATTGCTTATATTGATGCTGGAGACACTATAGAGTGGTTACCAAAAAATGAGGGACATAATGTTGAGTTTCTTGGAGGTCCTAATATGAGTTCCCTCCCAGAAAGTTCAGAAGTTGATTCTTTTCACTCAATCACTTTTGAAGCATCTGGAGTATACTTATACCATTGTAAACCACATGGTAATATGGGAATGTTAGGTTTAGTTATTGTAGAGAATAATTTACATAACTTAAAAGAAATAGAAAACATAGAATTATCTAGTACGGCAGAAGCAGTTATGCAAAAATTAATTAAGTCTGTTAAATAAAATAAGCAATCAATTAAAATATAATTTGCACTAATAATATTAGTTATTAAAATTAATTTATAACGATGATTTAATTAGAGGAAGTTAAATAATGGAAATTTTTTTTGTAGCAAAATTTACTTGCACTTATGATGAGTGGAAATCTGTATATGATGGTGATTTAGAATTAAGAAAACAATTTATGAAAGACGATATAGTTGGAAAAGTTGATGAAAACACTGCAATGATTAAAGCAACAATAACTAATCCAGAAGAAATGGAAAAGATAATGTCAAAAAGAATACCAGAAATAGCGCCTAAACTTGGACTAGAACATGAGATGTATACTTTGACTAAAATGGATAACAACTAAATATATTTTATTATAAAATATCATTTACTCCACCCCTCAAAACTGACAAACAAAACCTAATCTATAAACCACGATAGTATCCAGAGAGAAATATCAATTGCTCTAATTACATTAACTCTAATGTACGTCTTCTTATAAGATGTTAAATATAATAAATGTTTTACTTGTTATAATATCATTAAAAGAGGATAAGTTAGGGTGTTAAGTAAAGGGTTTATTAATGTCTAAAAAAGTAAAATATAAATTTAGTGATTCATTATGGTCTGAAATTGTGCTTGCAATAATTATAGGATTTCCATTAGGATTTTGCACTCTTGGATTGTACTAATTTAATAAGTTATTTACCTACTCTTCAAAACTGACAACTCAAATCTAGTCTGTAAACTACCATAATATCGATAAAGAAAAATAAAGATGAATAAATGTTTCATATGTAAATACCCCAAAGAAAATAAATGAATGAGTAGATTTGAACTGGTTTTATTCGGATTATTTATTTTGTTTTTACCTACAATTTTGTATTGGGTAGATGCTTAATGAATAAGTGGTTTATCATTTTATTTGTATTAGTTTGTATTGGATTAATGTATGGAAGGTTTGAAGGACTAACTAAACTAATGAACCCATATTAGAGAATATAAGATAGAGAATTAGAAAGTGATTTAAAGATGAGTTATTTTTGCAATAAATGTGAATACCCATTCAAGACTTTATGGAGATGTAAATACGGACATAATAAAGAATAGGTGTCTATTTGTTATAATTGTATTAAAGAAATCAGATTTGTAAATGTTAGATTCATAAGTCAGATTGAAAACATTAAACGAATGATAAGATGTAGGTTGAATTTATCTAATTTAGAATTACCTCTATATCATGCTAATTAAAGTATGAGGTGATTTAATAATATGAGTAAAGATTTAAAAGTTTTTTTTGTTGTCGCAAGTTTTTTTGTTTTATTAAAAGGTTATATATTTTTTAATATTAACACTTCTATATATCTTAACCCAATGGGATTTTAAACTGTCTAAAATCTAATTATAAAAACTGTTAAAAAAGGGCATGAAAATTGCACATTTACAAAAAGTAATTTTCTCCCTTCCTTAAAATAAAAGAGAGTCTTCGGACTCTCTTTTTATTTTAGTTGTCTTTTTTGATTTAGTTAAAAACTGCAGTATAATTTGATCTATGAGAGTTAGGACTAAGGATTGTTTTAAATGCAAAGACCAGAAAGAGGTTCTTTATCGTTGTAGATATGCAGAACTGACAGATTGGGTGTTTTTATGTGGAAGGTGTCTTCAAGAGGTAAAAACCCTATTTCAGAACACTTACCAATATGGTGGAACTTGGAAGAGTAAGAAAAAATAAGTACCCCTCAAAACTGACAACCAAAACCTAATCTATAAACCACGATAGTATCCAGAGAGAAATATCAATTCAAAAACACCCCCCACCCAAAACTGACAATAATTCACAACTTTATTTTCTTATGTTATTTTCTAAAAATGATTTGTTATCTATGTAAATCTGAAAAAAATGAAGTTGAGTTCATTTTAAGAAAAGATGGACTTAGATATAAAATGTGTATGAATTGCAATGAAGAAGTTCAGAAAAAGAAACTAGAAAATAGAGTTAAAAGATTATTTCATACTGACAAAGACAGAACTTGCTACAAATGTATGAGATTTTTACCAGTGACAAATTTTACCAGAAGATCAACTGGAACATATTTCTCTGCATGTAAAGAATGTAATAAATACGAATTTTCACACACAAGAAGAGCAAGGTTACTAGAAGCAGGTGGAAAGTTTACACAGAAAGAATTTAATGATCTTTTAAAAAATTATGATGCATGTCCTATGTGCAAAAGAAAATGGTCTGATATACCATTACCTAAACATAAAAAAGTTCCATGGACTGCTGATCATATTATACTAATCAATCCATTGCCTGGGCAAAAGCAAGGTTCTAATGATATTTCAAATATTCAACCTCTGTGTTTTTCTTGTAATTCAAAAAAAGGGAATAGGGTGTGACAAATAATACAAACTACATTCTAGATAGACATGATGTATCAAAATTGTTTGACACTTCTATTACTCCAATAAGTTTCTCTGATGATCCTAGAAAACATATTCCAAAAAATGGTTCAATAATATACTCGGTATGGGATGTTAATGAACAATTCATTTATATTGGAATTAGTGGATTACAGAAATCTTTAGAAAAGAGAAACCCTCTGTCTAGAATGATATCGCATGCATCTGGTGTAAGAAGTGGTGATCAGTTTTGTGTTTATATTCATGATTTCTTTGTCATACCAAACCTCTTAAAAGAAAAAGATTTCAAACCAGAAAGAGGATCATTAGACAAATTAACTAAGCAATATATCCTTCAAAATTTGTCTTATAGATTTATTAGTTTTAATTCAAACGATAGTGATACAATTGTAAGAAAATTAGAGAACGAGATTAAATCTGGTGCATTAGGTTTAAAACCACTCTTAAATGGTAATTAAATACACTCAGTTCTTGACACAGATTTGACACAGTAAGGCAGTAAAATGTATGCTTATTCAATAATAAATCTGTGAGAAAATAAGGGTTTAAAGGGGTCAACTGGATAGAGTATTTGACTTCGAATCAAAAGGTTGGGGGTTCGAGTCCCTAAGAACGCACCATTTCACATTAGATGCTCACCATAACTGATTGTTTTTCGTGCTTTAATTTAAACATTGATTGATGGCTTAAAACGATATTAAAAACAAATGTGTAGCAAATCATATGTTACTTCTTAATGAAACTTACTATTTCTTAAAGCGTGTTCCATATGATTTGAAAGATTATTACTCTGTAAAAAGGTATTTTATTAGGAGTGCTACAAGGATAAGAAAAGATAAATCAGTAATAGAAAAATATACTGCGTTTTATGTCTTTACTAAAACAGATGAAGGTTGGAAAATATATGCTATTTCTAGCGTAATTTTAGACTAAATTTTTCTTCAATCTTCTAAAAATATTTAATAAAGACACATAGTCATACTATTATGCCCTGAAAGAAGTGGGTATTTTTTAATTAACAAAATCCTAAAAATTAATTATCTTTTATTAATGAATATTAAATTAAAATTCTTTACTTTTTTATTTTCATTTTTTTTTTCTATAAGCAATATTTATGTGAAACCGATTAAAGCAAATGAATATGATATTAAAGTTAAAGAAGCTCTAGGTTTTATGATTGGGGGAGATGGTGGATGGAAATCCTTTTCATCTTTCCATGAAGTACAAGGTTGTAAAGTAAGTTATCATCAAACATTTATGGGTATGAAATTAATAGTTGATTATGACTTTGATAAAGTAATTTGGAAGTCTGCTTCTACAAAAGAAATTGGAGGTAAAACTTTTTTCACACTTAATGGTGAAGTAGGAGCACAAACATTGAAAGCACTTAGTTTGGAAACAAATGAAGATTTGTCCAATGGTTTGTTAATTTTTGGATTAATAGGAGGTGCGTCCTCACAAATAACATTCCCAATATTAACCGAAATTTCAAGATTTCAAAATGCCTTGATTGATTTATCAGAAGTATGCCAAGGTATTAAAACAAAATATTAGTAAGTGGAGGTGCCTAGATATGATTAATAAAATTTATTTTAAACTATGTTCATTTCTTATAATTTTTCTTCTTTTATCAAAGAACGTTTATGCTCAAGGTTCTGTTGCCGACCAATATAAACAAATGGGTGGTATTGCAGGTCTAACAGAAGTGTGTTTCAAAACTAAGAATTTAGAATTAGTGTTATTTAAGCAAATTGGTCAGTTATTTTATACTCAACCTGAAATGGGAGAAATGATGTTTGGACTTTTATATTCTTACTTTGATTCAAAGTCTGTAGCTATGGAAAAAAAAGTTGTATGGAATGGTACCACACAATCATATAATAAGAAACAATTTGACTGTAATAACGTAGCCGATAAAAAACTTATAAAACAATTTGAGATGCAATTAATGAACGGTTTAAAATCCCAAGGGTAGGTGTTTGGATCGTTTATTGTTTTAAAAAATGATTGAAGTATATAAGAAGTTTATACTTATGCTTGGAATGCCAGCAATATTCATATACGTACTATATCAATTATAAAACACCTCATCTGCTGCACACCCTAACTATACATATCTTGCCATACTTTCATATATGCTTATCAATTGTATAGTCTAATGGTAAAAAAAACATAAATGCTTTACAGGTAAATCATTATAGATGAGTATAAACTTTGCTATTAAGTAAATTAAAAGGAGCATTCAATGAATGAATTAATAATAAAATTTTTAGGTATACTAGTTATAGCACTATTTGCAAATGTAGCTAATTCAAAACAATTAAAACCACAAGTGACAGTATTACATTCCAGTTCTAAATCTAGTGCAGGTGAAGCTATTTCTTACCCTAAAGGTACTCCAAAACTGACTATTGCTCAGGTAATATTTCCAGTGGGTGGAAAATTACCAAAGCATACTCATCCTGCACCCCTTATCGTGCATATAATGTCAGGTGAGGTTACCTCAGAACGTTCTAATGGGAAAAAGGTAGTGTATAAGGCTGGAGATACGTTTGTAGAAGCAACAAATTCACCTCACACTGTTACAAATACAGCTAAAACTCCCACAATAGTGTATGCTGTAATTGCTGGAGCTGAAGGTCTTGGGCCACTTACTGTATTCGCCAAATAATTACAAATTTAAATAGTAATCTATCCTATAAAATACTCACAGGGTGGATTACCATTTAATAGGTTTCTACGAATTTTGATATAAGTGTTATCACACCCTATCCCTGACTCATACAGACTCATACAGCCACTTTAACTACATCTCATGCAACCACCCACTACCCTAATTACAGTAACCCTGCAGTATGACTCTGTATGAGTCATTAAAATGGTTAACACTTTACGAGGTGAATTTTTAAATTAGAGTAAAAATTATAACTTAAATAACTAAATAAATTAATAATCAATATTTTTAAATAGTCTAAAAGAAATTATTCTAAACTATGATTAAATCCACAATGCTGCCTTTTAAACTTGGCACCAAAAGGAGTTAGTGCGTCAATTAAATCTTGTTTAGAATTGCCAAAAACTAGCCATTCTTTAATATCAACATGTTGCATTACTTCTTCGGCTATAGGGCTTGACATATGGTTGTTCAAACGTTGCATTGCACCATCACTATCAATAAATGACTCTACTAATGTTGCTTCTGAGTTATCATCAGACAAATGCCATTCATAACTAATAGTTTTTTCTTCTTTTAAATTAAACACATATTTTGCAGCACGTTCTTTTGACCATGTTAGAAATTCATTACCATCAGATTTGATACTACATTGAATGACAAATATTATTTTTTGTGATTTTGAATTTAGTTCTTTCATTATATTATCCTAATTTAATTCAATTTTATTAGGTAGGTAAATAATAAGTAATAACATTTATGAATATAGATTATTTATTTTTATAAAAAATATAATTCAACTCTTTTAAAACTCTCATCTGCTACAGAGCCTATGTGTATATTACTTAGGCAGGTGGGGTGGTACTTGAATGGATAGGATTACACTAATAGTGTTACAGTTAAGTGATAGATATAAATGTTATTATAGTTAGATTTATATATATATATATACATATTAATTTCCAAGTTTTTTGTACTAATAACGCTAATTTAACTGTAAAACAAACTGTAAATTATTTGACGATAAACTCTTTATGTTATTAAGCTATAATAAGCTAATGGATATTAGATTTAAGGTGTTCAAAGTTGAGTAAATATTTAGGATTATTAATTTGCCTATTTTTAGTAATGGGTGCCTTATTTCAAATTGGTATTTTTTTGTACGTAGACATCAATAGTATTTTGATTGTTTCTGGAGGAGCTTTTGGTTACTCTCTTATCCAAAATAAAAAAGATGATTATATAACTAATTTTGGAAAAGGAGCTATTTTTTTTGGGTGGCTGGGAATGTTAATTGGTTTAATTGCCTTAACTGGAGGAAGGTATGACAATTGGGGTGACATAGATAAAACGGGTGCTGCTCTAAAAGTTTTAATGCTTCCAGTTTTTTATGGTTATATAATAAAACTCATAACAATGCCTTTTAAGAACCAAAAATAAGACAAAGCTAAGTAGATTATGAATAGAATATTTTTATTATTATTATTTATAATATTTTATAATAAAGCAATTACATCTGTACAAAGTGAGGATTTAATTTGTGATAAAGATACAAAAGGATATAATTTTATATCTAAGGCTAAGTTTAAAGTTTAAAGTATAAATTGAAATAAATAAGATATATTTTCTGTTAATCATTTATATGAATTTGCTGAAAATGCAATTTTTATTAAAAAAACCAATTACAGCATTAGATAAAGAAGAAAAACCTAGACCTATTGGTTGGATATTTAGAAGAAACTTAGATTATATAAATGGTGATTGGAGTAGAGAGTTTTTATGGAGTTGTGAAATAACTACATTAGCACAATTAGACATAAGAATTAAAAATAAGTTGAAAGATTTAATTAAAGTTAATGGTAAAAAACTTAAATTAACCAATATCTGATACACAGCAACTATTATCACATATTTTGCACCATTGTTTCTAACAACATTATATCTGTTGCAAATCTCTTGATGCGTTTAATAATGCTTAAGACTTTCCTAAATAGACACCAATGATTTTAAATAAAGTAAAAGATAGTTAGACTTCAAATACTGCTATACCTCGGCTTCCTTCTATTTTTGCTAAAGTCATCAATTGTTTTGTTTTAGGAAGGGTATTAAAATGTTTATCTAAATACTCAACGTTTGCTTCAAATGCTTCTTTTGTATCGTATTCAAATAAAATTCCTAACTTAAATGTATCACCTTTGTTCCAAATGCGAGTGCACACAAAACGTTTTAAACCACGTTTTTTCATTTCAGGTGCCCATACTTTACTAGTATCATCAATATGATTTATCATCTCGTTCATCTCAAATTCAGTTGTAAACACAAGAGTAGTATAATTGACAAGTGCAGACATCATTATATTCCTATTTTGTAATACTTAGACTATTTTATAAATTAAGATTTATCGGAGTCAATTATGAAATTTTAAGAGTAAACTAATTCACACCATATGTTGCATACCCTAACTGTAAATATCTAGCTAAAACTCCTTTTGCTGTGATTGGTTAGGGTCAGTTCAGAGATAAATATTAATCCTAAAAGTTATCTTTAAATGCTTAAAATATACTCAGAACCTAGATTAATTGAAAATAAAGAATATTTATGTTGTTATGTAGATGTAACAAATAAATTATATTAATTTAGAAAATATTAACCTTGGAGAAATAAAATGAGTGATACAAACTACGTTATATTATCAGTTGCTTCAGTTGATTTTAGTTATCGAGAAACTATGACTAAATTAATGTCCCAACATTCAAAAGATTTAATTGCAAATGCAGGAGCTAAAGGCACTCGATTTGGCTCTATAGGAACAGGTGAACATGCTGGAAGCCTAATTTTTATTCAATTTTATGATGATTTGAATGGTTATCAAAAGGCAATGGATTTTCAATCAACTTCTCCTATTTTCAAAGAAATCATGAATAGCGGAAAAGCTAATGTATATTTAAGAAATGTAGCAACTTCCTTACCAACAAATTTTGAAAATACTACTGAACATCCAAAATATATTGTAATTACAAGAGCAGAAGCTACAATGTCTAATAAAGATAAATTTCTAAATTGTATAAACGACACTGCTTCTTGTTTTAGAGAAAATGGAGCACTTACTCTAAGATTTGGCAATTTACTAACTGGTTCTAACGTGGGTAATTATTTACTTGGTGTAGGATATCCATCCATGGAAGCTATTGAGAAGACTTATGATGAGTTATTAACTCATAGTTCTTATAAAGAACTTATGACTTTTGCAAAAGTGAATATGAGAAATATTATAAAGATTCTTTAATTTAAATAAATATCTTAGAGACTTTTTAAGTCTCAAAAAATTGTTACATTATGATTGAAATTATTGGTATTACATCGTCCTTTTTTGCAGTTATTGCTTTAGGAGCATTTACTAAATATATAGGCTTATTTGACGAAAAAAGTAGTCACGTTTTTTCTAATTTTGCATTTTATATAGCCTTGCCCGCAATGATAATAACATCAATTATAGCTAACCCAATTAAGGGTCTCATCCATTTTGATTATATCGTCAGATTTGAAATTGCTACATTAGTTATTTTCATATTCTCTTATATAGTTTCAAAGCTTGTATTTAACTTCAAAGGTAATGAAAACTCAGTATTTGCCTTGAACGCAACTTACTCAAATTATGGTTATATTGGAATTCCTTTAGTGATATTACTTTTTGGAAAAAAGGCAATTATTCCTGCTTCATTAATTTTAGTTTTTGACATAGCTTTTGTCTTAGCTTTAACTTCTATTCTTTCTAATAATTTTAAGAGTACTTCAGCATTCTCAAACTTAATAATTGCTTTAAAATCTATATCAAAAAATCCTGTAATTATTTCTTGTTTAATAGGGCTATTATTATCATTTTTTGAATTCAAATTGGGAAAAATTCCAGAAAGCATATTAAATATATTATCCGGTGCAGCCGTGCCTTTAGCATTATTCGCTATAGGTATTATAATAGTAAGTAAAAATATAGAAAAAGCATATTCAGAATTAATATTCATAAGTTTTGTAAAATTAATTATACACCCTTTATTAGTCATATCATTATTCTTTTTTTGGTCAACAGATGAACTTAAGATGCTTGATATAATATGGTTTCAAGTAGCAATCATATTTTCTTGTTTGCCTGTTGCAGCAACCGTGTTTCCCTTATCTCAATATTATCGAGCCTATATTTTAAAAACTTCATCGGCCATTATTATTACTACCCTTATTAGTATTGTAACAATTCCAATCGCACTGCTTTTAGTAACGAATAAAAATTTTTATAATTTTCTATAGCTTAATTCTATATTTAACTCTCTCTATCTCTTCTTATTCTAACATATTCCAATTACCTATAAACAATTTCCTTATAGTTAATTATATTTTTATAAATACATGACCAAAGAGTTTATACATGACGATATGTCTATATTAAACTTTATTATTTTATGTTTAGATAGATTAATTGTTTCAAGAACTATTAATGTGATAAGACCATTTATAATTGCAATGATCATAACCAAGGATGCTGGCCAGTTAATTTTCATAAATAGAAAATATTCAATTATACCAATATTACTAATACAACAACCTAATAAGCACTACAATGTATTTTTATATGCTTGAAACCAAGTGTATTTGCAATACCGAAACTATTAATTTACTACGCATTGACATAAAGCATAATAATAATGTAAACCTTGCTTAAAGGGGAAGGTAAAGAAAAAACTTATGAATATAGGTAGAGCCTCAAAACTATCTGATCTAACAGTTAAAACTGTAAGATATTATGCAAACATAGAACTAGTAAAGCCTAAACAAAGCAACTTTACTGGCTATAGAGAATATAGTGAAGAAGATGTTTTAAAATTAAGATTTGTTGGTAAAGCAAGAAAGTTTAATTTTAGTATTGAGGAATGTAGAGAGCTTTTATCCTTATATGAAAATGAGAACAGATCCAGTAAAGAGGTTAAAAAAATTACTTTAGAAAAGATTTGCGAAATTGATAAAAAGTTAAAAGAATTAAAAGATTTACGTAATGAGTTAAGTTATTTGGCAAATAATTGTCATGGTGACGATAGACCAAACTGCCCGATACTTGATGCTTTTTCTCAAAAATGAGAAAATTTATTTTCATTAATATGTTTTAAGGTATTAATGCTTAAATTTTTCAATAAATTATCTAATACATCTATATCTATAATTTTGATGATAATATCAGGTTTTTGTTTCGTTGTAATGCACAGTACAGCCAAATATTTATCTGAAGAAATTCATATTTTTGAAATTACATTTTTAAGATGTGCTCTTGTCATTGTAGTCTTAGCCCCAATGATGTTTAGAGAAGGTAGAGGTGTATTTATAACTAAGCAACCAAAGTTTCAGTTATATAGAATATTAACTAATTCAGTTGCTATGTTATGTTTTTTTTATGGTTTAACTATAACATCGCTTTCTCAAGTAACGGCTCTAAACCTAACAGTTCCAATCTTTACAACTTTTTTAGCTTTTTTATTTTTGAAAGAAAAATTAAAGATAAGAAGGATATTAGCTTTGTTTGTTGGTTTCTTAGGCACAGTGATAGTCTTAAGACCTGATCTTTCTTTTAATTTAGGAGGTTTTTTAATTCTTTCTTCTGCTTTAATCTGGTCAATTTCTCTAATTTTTATCAAGAAACTAACAGAAACAGACTCTGCTGTTACAATTTCACTATATGCAGGTGTTGGAATGATACCACCAACGTTTATGGTTGCTTTTCCTCACTTAACAATGCCTAACATAAATCAAATTTTAATTATTTTTTTTATAGCTATTTCGGGGACATTAGCCCAAACACTTTTAAACAGCGCATTTAAAAGAGGCCAACTCGCAATTTTACTACCATTGGATTTTTTAAAATTAATTTGGGCAGTTCTTATTGGATATACTGTTTTTACTGAAAGTACTCCTATAACTCTATGGTTAGGAGGGTTACTTATAGTAGGCTCATCATCATATATCGCCTGGCGTGAAAGAAATTAAATTTTAATAATACTTTTATTTTTCTTCAAAAATAATAACAGTTCCATATGAACCTTTTTTAAGTCTATTATAATGAAATTTACATAAAGGATCATCAGGGTATAAATCTTTAAGTATCTTAAATTCATTAATTGATTTTTTTGTATTTTTATTTAGCCATTTATATGCATTCTCATATTCTATTATCGGCGCTTGTTTCAAACCTTTTAACATTGGTTCGAATGTACTTATTGGTTTTGTTTTTCCTTTAAATATCAATTGACCAATAGGTCTGAATTTGTAATTTGTTAACTTTTTAGATATGTTTTCCGAAACGCACATTCTTGTCCCAAGTTTTTTATTTATCTGCTCCATCCTAGAAGTAGTATTTACTAAGTCACCTTGAACAGTGTAGTCAAAAAAAGACTCGCCTCCAAAATTACCCACTATTGCTTTTCCTGTATGAACAGCAATTCTAGTATTTCCAAACTGTATTTCATTATGAATTTGTTTTTCTCTAAATTTTCTACAAAAGTCGTCAATCTCAAGTGCACAATTCATTGCCGATAAACAATGATTTGGATTATCAATCGGTGCTCCAAAAAAAGCCAATAATGCATCTCCAATGATTTTATCTATAGTTCCTCCATGTTTTAATACTAATTTACATAAGCCATCTAAATAATTATTTAAAATTGGAAGTATAATTGAGGGTTCTGTTTGCTCTATTAATTCTGTGAATTTTTCAAGATCTGTGAAAATAATAGTAATTTCTTGCCTTTTTCCACCTAAGATTAATTGATTGGGGTTTTTAATTAATTCATTTACAACAACTTCTGGAACAAATTTAGAGAATGCTTCTTTTATAAATTTATTTTGTTTTTTTTCTTTATCAAACGATTGTTTTTTATAAATCCCTGATTTTATCCTCGCTCTTAATAATTTTAAGTTTACCGGCTTAGGCAAATAATCATCAGCCCCTGCTTCAATACATTTTGTTATGCTAGTTGTGTCATCTAGAGCTGACATCATTATTACAGGCATATTTTTTAAATCTTCATCGTTTTTCATTTCAATTAATACTTCAATACCAGATTTTCTAGGCATTATTACATCTAATAGTATTAGATCAAAATTATGACTTCTCATTAATTCTATTGCTTCCTCACCATCAATTGCTTCAGTAATGATGTGACCATCGTCTTTTAAATGACGAGACACTAATTCTCTATTTATTTGAATATCATCAACAATAAGAATATGACCTATATCTATTTCCTTATAGATTTCATTTTGGTTATCAGAAGAAATTAATTTCTCTAGATCTTCTAAAACTTTTTGATTAAAGATTGTCTCTTTTGAGTTATCAAGTTTAGAGGTTGAAAAATTAATAATATTCCCGATTTTCTCTAGAAAATTATTACTTTCGGTTACCAAAAAATTTAAATCATCGTTAATTTGTTTGTTTTTTAAATCTACCAGATCTTCTAACAAAATTTCACTATATCCTTTAATGGCATTTATCGGAGTCCTTAAATCATGTCTAATTTTAATCTCTATATCTTTTAGATTTTCTTTTGAATTGAAATTTTTATTATCTGGATTTAATAAATCAGTAACTAGGTTCATTAATTTATTAGATGCAGATAAAATTTTTTGACAATCTTCGATTTCATGAATTAAGTTTTTTTCTTTAAAATTTTTGTACAATAATTCACTATAACTATAAATCATTTCAGCAGGGGTTAATAACTCTTGCTTAATTTGGGCTATCTTTATTTTCTGATCAGTTGTTAAGTCCAAATTATTCATTTTAATGATTTAGGTTAAAGACGATATTTTACTTAATAATCTATTTAAATCTATTGGTTTAGTGTCATACTCGTCACAACCAGCTGCTAGAGCTTTTTCCTTGTCTTGGGCCATTGCATGTGCAGTCAAGGCAATTATTGGTATTTTTGCAGTTTCATTGTTAGCTTTAAGATTTTTTGTTGCTTCCCACCCATCCATTACTGGTAAACTCATATCCATCAACACTAAATCAGGTTTTTCGTTAATAGTTTTTTTAACCCCTTCTGCTCCATCTACCGCTATTATTATTTCAAATCCTTTTTTTAAAAGTCGTCTTGAGAGCATGTCTCTATTCATTTCATTATCTTCAACTATCAAAATTTTCATTTTTTCTCCTTAATATTCTCTAATAAATTGTTTAATTTTTTTGAAATATCTGAAATGTCTAAATCTTTTTTTGATATAGCCTTTAGCTTATATCTTTTTAATTCGTCTTGATCTTTTTTTGTAAGTTCTTTAGCTGTAATTACAAAAATTGGTATTTTGTTTTCAGGATATTCTTCGTGAAACTTTTCTAGAAAAGAAAAACCATCCATCTCAGGCATAAGTAAATCAAGGATAATCAAATCTGGTTTTAATTTTTTTAACTTTTTTAGGCCATCAATTCCGTTAACAGCTTCATTAGTAGTATAATTTTGTTCTGATAAAATATTTTTTAGATTCTTTCTGGTAAGTAGATCATCATCAATGACTAAAATATTTTTAAGTTGTTTTTTCTTTAAATAAAACTCTATGTTTTTAACTAACAACTCTTTATCTACTGGTTTGGTGAAAAATTTCTCCGCTCCTAAGGTGACTGCCATTCCACTGTCACCTGACACAGAAATTATCATTACAGGTATGTTTTTAAGGTTCTTATCTTTTTTTATTCTATTTAGAAAAGTATAGCCGTCTGCTATAGGCATTTGAATATCCAACAGAATAACCTTTGGCTTAACTTTTTTTGCAACTTGGAACCCTTGTTCAGCATTATAGGCATTAACAATTTGATAATTTTGATCTTTCAAAATCTTTTCTATTATGTCGTGGACAAACTTTTCGTCGTCAATAATTAGCACATCCGCTTGTTTGGGAAGTGAATTTATATCTAAGTTTTCGTTGGTCTTTTGATTTTCCCTAAACCACATTGTAAAAGTTGAACCAATATCTTTTTTACTTTTGACAGAAACTGTGCCACCCATTAATTCACATAATTTTTTTGTTATAGATAGACCTAAACCTGTTCCTCCATATTTTATTGATGTTGTCTTGTCAGCTTGTGAGAATTCTTTAAATAATTTCTTCTGTTGAGTAGGTGTCATTCCAATTCCAGTGTCACTGACTTCAACGTATATTTTATTAGGGTTTTTCTTTTTTACATTAATAGTTATAGATCCATCGCTAGTAAATTTACTTGCATTACTTACTAAATTGAATATGCATTGCTTAATTCTGGTTTGATCTGCATTAATCTTTAAAATTTTCTCATCAAATAATAAGTTTAGCTTATTATTATTTTTTTCAATCAGAGGTTTAGTTATAGAAATGATGTCTTCTAACAATTCTTTTAAATTAAATTCCTCATTAACGAGTTCTAATTTTTGAGCTTCAATCTTCGATAAGTCTAATACGTCATTAATCAATTGTAATAAATGCCTGCCTGATCGTTCAATTTTTTTGACGTCTTCAATCTGATCACCTTCATTTTCAGGATCCATATCATCTATCAATATTTCACTATAACCAATAATTGCATTTAAGGGAGTTCTTAACTCATGACTCATATTAGCTAAAAAATCACTTTTGGCTTCATTTGCAATATTAGCTTTTTTTGAAACTTCTTTTAGTTCTTTACTCTGCTTTTCTAATAATTTTGTTCTTTCTTTTACTTTTATATCTAACATAAGATGTTGATTTTTTAATTCTTTTGATAATGCAGAAAATGATTGTCCAAAAAGTTCCATGGTTGATTTAGAGTTATCACTCTTATTTTTTGAATTATTAGTCATTTTTGACAAATCTTTATATATTTTATCTTTAGAAACTCCTTCTAGCATGTCAGCAAGTTTTTTAGTCTCATTAATTATAAATAATTCTTCCTTTCTTCTTGTTTCTTTTTCTTTTTTTTCAAGTGAATTTATTAAAATTATATTTTCTTTAAAAGAATTGATTGCATTAGATATGTTACCTACTTCGTCATTTTTACCTCTAGGGATAGTTATAGTCGTATTACCCTTTGACAACTCTTTCATTGTCTCAATAGAATTATATAGAGGTTGAAAGCTTTTTTTTAGGAAAATATTTATTAGAAAAATTAATACTAAGGCTGAGAAAAATATAGATAAAAGGGAATATATAAATATCGATTGTTCATCTTCATAAATATTTGTTATATCTGAAAAAAGTACAAGCTTACCTGGAGCTGTTTGGTCGATAGAAAAAAGAGGAATAATTGAGGTGTAAAGAATGTAATTTGATTTGTCTTCATTATTTAAATTAATTTCTATAATTTCAGTGTCATTAAATGTTTTTGGTAATTTGTCGTATATTTCTCTGCTTATATTTTTATAGGCAAAGGAAGAAAACATTTCTTCTTGTTTTGAATCTTTAACAATAATTTCAGTTTTAGTTACTTTTTTTAAGTCATTAACTAAAGGTTCAAAAAATGAAATTAAAACTACATGCCCAAAATCATCATTTTCTTCTTTATCCTTTCTTAGCATTACTGGGATACTAACAGCTGCATGATATCCATCTGTAAATCTTGAAATTGTTCTAAGAGTTTGAAATTTAGCAAAAGCTCCAAATCTTTTTTTTATACCAATATCAGCATTTTGAAAAACATTAGATTTTATAAGGTTAAGTGTTGCACTTGAATCTAATGGTGATTTTAAGCCTCCTGCAAAAACTAGTTCTTTATTTTCGTCATACAAATGAACTCCTGACAAGGAAGATTGTTGTCTAAATTTTTCAAAAATTAATTCAATATCAGAATAAATTAATTTATTTTTGAAATTGTCTTTCGAATCTAATTCATTTAATTTAATTTCTAATTGTTTTATAAAGTTTTTTTGATTTTCAAGTTCTTTGAACTTATTGTCAAGAATTTTGGACCAGGTCCCAAGTTGCCCTGAATAAACTAAATCTTGAAATCTAAGAGTTGATTTTTGTTCTTTGAAGTAAAAAGCTGACAAAAAAGATAGAATTACAAGTAATAAAACAAATGAAAATAAAATATTAATTTTTGATCTTAATAACATATTTTAATAATAATAACTTTTAACATGTGAACAATATAAATTTAATCTTTTCATAGCTTTATTAACTGTTTTCCTAGATTAAGACCATTTAAAATATTAACCAAAGATGAAGGTGCCTTGCTAAGACCATGACTTATATCTTCCTTATTTTTTAATTTACCATCTTTAAACCACTGTGCTAATTGATCATATATCTCTTTATATCTATCAAAGAAGTCTAGTACCAATAAACCCTCGATTTTAGCCCTTTTCACGAGTAAAGTTCGATTAATTCTTGGACCATTAGGGATAGGATATGAGGGCATACCAATAGTTCCACAAATTACAACTCTGGCATTGATATTTAAATTATCCATTACAGCGTCAAACTGGTCTCCTCCAACATTATCAAAAAAACAATCTATTCCATTTGGAGCAATTTGTTTGAGACACGATGATAAATTATCTGCTTTTTTGTAATTAATAACTTCATCATAACCAAAATCTTTTTTACAAATTTCTGCTTTTTCATCAGAACTAGTAAATCCTATTGTGTTACATCCATATATTTTAGCTATTTGACCTACAGCTGAACCAACACTACCTGCAGCAGTTGTTACAACAACTGTTTCCTTTTTTTTAGGTTTACATATGTTAACGAGACCAGCAAAAGCTGTAATTCCATTAAGACCCAATGCACCTAGATTAGTTGATAAAGGCACTTCATTTGGATTAACTTTTATTTGTATCAAACTTTTGTAAACCACTGCATATTTTTGCCACCCTAGCCAACCAACAACATATTCATTTTCTTTAAAATCTTTGTTTTTAGATGATATAATTTTACCTACACCTAAGCTTCTCATAGTTTCATTTATAGCTACAGGCTTAGAATAATTACCAACATCACTTATCCACCCCCTCATTGCAGGATCAATTGAGAGATATTTAACATCTATAAGCAACTCATCGTCTTTTAACTCTTTTAGTTCTTCTGTTTTTAAGTCGAATAAGTCTTCAGTAACAGATGGATCCGGACGATTTTTTAAAATTATTTTGCTATTAATTAAGTTCAAAGAGATTTAACCTTTAATAATGAAGTGATTTTTTATACTTTATTAAATTTGATGGAAAGTATTATTCTGCCCACCTATTTAATTTCATACTTTAAAACATGCTGATTACATTAGAGGCCTTTAATTTTCCAATCTCGTTTGCCTTATTGACAACATTTTGAAAAGCTTCGGACATACCAATTCTGTCTATAATATCACCCATAGATTCAAACGATGAATAATAATAAACTACATATAGTGAATCCATTTTATCAGCAATTATTGGATATAGACCTAAAATTTTTGTATCTTCGTCTTTACCTATATTTTCAACCTCAGAAAGTAATTCTATGGTTTTAGGAAGAAACTTTCTATCTACTTCATATTCTCTTAAAAGTAAGATGCCATGTTCTGGTGACGGCGCACCATATATAGTTCTGTAAACTTCGGGCCCAATTAAATGGCCAGAAGGATCATCTTCTCTTTTGCTCATCATATCAATTATATCTTTATTCTTACTCAATTCAGAGAATGATTTAGTAGCCGTAGTCATATCTGGATATATAGCTGTCAATTGAATGCAACCATTTAACTCACCACCTACAAAGGTACCTAATCTGGCTTTTGTACCTAAAGAAACCATAATATCTTTATATTTAGTTATTCTTTCTAGTGCTATTTTAGCCTTACCTAAAATTGGCTTTAATACTCTTCTCGAAACAATAGCCATTTAATACTCCTATAAAATTTTAAAATATTAATTTATATTGCTACATGCAATCATACATATACAAATATAATCTTAAAGAATAACTGACTAAATTTTAATCATAAATATAAAAACACTTTATCTTACTGAAATTTACTGTAGCGAATGATATTAATATATATGTTAATTTAATTTTAATACTGAAAGGAGAAAACATTGTATAAGTTTTTAGTATCATTTTTTCTTATGTTTTTATCATTTAATAGTTTTGCTGATACCAAAATTGCATTTACCTTAGATTGGAAATTTGAAGGCCCTTCAGCTCCATTTTTTAATGCAATTGATAAAGGCTATTTTAAATCAGCTGGTTTGAATGTGGAAATTTCGCCTGGTAAAGGTTCATTAGCGGCAATTCCGAAGGTTGCAACTGGGGCATTCCCATTTGGTTTTGCAGACATTAACTCATTAATAAAATTTTTAGACCAAAATCCTGGCGCACCAGTAATCGCTGTAATGATGATTTATGACAAACCTCCATTTGCTGTCATAGGAAGAAAATCACAAGGTATTAATGGTCCTTCCGATTTAATTGGATCAGTTTTAGGTGCACCTCCACCAGATGGAGCTTGGGCTCAATTTCCATCGTTTGCCAAGGCTAATGGACTTGATATGGGTAAAATCAAGGTTGAACCAGTTGGATTTCCTACACGTGAACCTATGTTAGCGGAAGGTAAAGTAGACTCTGTAACTGGATATTCTTTTTCTTCATACCTTAACTTAGTTCGTTTAGGTGTTCCTGAAAATGATATAACAACTATTTTGATGGCTGATCATGGGCTAAATCTATATGGCAATGCAATTATAGTTAACACTGATTTTGCTTCTGCAAATGCTGATGTTGTTAAATCTTTTCTTGATGCAGTAGGTAAAGGTTGGAAAGATGCAGTTTCAAATCCTAGTTCT
Source organism: SAR116 cluster bacterium AG-335-N04 (assembly GCA_003279355.1). GTDB lineage: Bacteria > Pseudomonadota > Alphaproteobacteria > Puniceispirillales > Marisalimonadaceae > Marisalimonas. The sequence goes on along the minus strand of QBZS01000015.1, from coordinate 7,180 downwards.
GCTATTGAAGCACTAGCTAAAAGAAACCCAGCCGCTGACAAAACGTTAGAAGAAAGAAGATTTAAATTGGCACTTTCTGGTAACGTTATGACTGATTATGTTGTTAAAAATGGAATGGGCAATATTGACAATACTCGTTTTGAAAAAGCCATTAATCAGTTGAGTGAAACTTATAATTATAAGACAAAGCCTAATGCTAAGTTGTATTTCACTGATATGTATCTTCCAATGGGTGGGTTTAAGTTGAAGTAATTTACAATACATTATAAAATAAGACGGAATAATTTTCGTCTTATTTTAAGGTACAGTAATGAAATCAAATGTTTACAATGATGCCATAATCATTGAAAAAGTGACTCATACTTACAAAACTGATACTGGTTTATTGCCCGTTATAAATAACTTGAATATGACTGTTCCTAAAAATGGGTTTACAGCAGTTGTAGGCCCTTCAGGTTGCGGTAAATCAACACTAACAAAATTAATTTCAGGTTTGTTAAAGCCAGACAATGGTGAGGTATATCTTAATGGAGAAAAAGTTCTTGGTCCAAAATCAATTGTAGGGATGGCTTTTCAAAACCCAGTCCTACTAGAATGGAGAAGTATTTTAAAGAATGTTATGTTACCTCTTGAAATTGTTCCCAATGATTTAAGTGAAGTTGATAAAGAGTATCGTGCAAAAAGTCTTTTACATTTAGTTGGGTTAGAGGGTTTTGAAGAAAAAAAACCATCAGAACTTTCTGGAGGTATGCGACAGAGAGCTTCATTGTGTAGAGCGCTAGTTCATAAACCAGAAGTCTTAATTTTAGATGAACCATTTGGTGCGTTAGATGCATTTACCCGAGAAGACTTGTGGCAAGTAATGTATAAATTAAGGCAAGAGGAACCTTTTACTGGAATTCTTATTACGCATGATCTAAGAGAATCTATCTTTTTAGCTGATGAAGTCGTGGTTTTATCTGGTAGGCCAGCGACTAATCAATATTCGTTACAGATACCAAAATTAAAAAATCCTAAGCTTGATAGTTTGTTTTCTCCTAATTCAATAGACATGTTAAAAAATCTTAGAAAACAAATTGAAATTGCTCAGGTTCAACAGGCAACAAATTAATGAGACAAATTTTAATACCCTTTTATGCAATCATTATTTTTCTCTTATTTTGGGAGTTTGTAGTTTGGTTTAATGGTTGGCCAAATTATAAAATGGCTTCACCTTCTGATCTGTGGCCTGCATTTTGGAAATTTAAAAAACTTTTTTTTCAATACGGGTGGGATACTCTTTGGAGGACTGTTGCAGGTCTTTTTATAGCGGTAATTTTTGGAGTCTTTCTTGGCATGATTATGGGTCTTTCAAAGATTTTACGAGAAGCGCTATATCCTCTTTTGGTGGGCTTTAACGCCATTCCTAAGGCTACAGTCGTACCTATTATTGCTCTAATGTTTGTTGGTCAACATGACTTAAATACTATTCTAATTGCGTTTATGATTTCTTTTTTTCCAATTGCTGTGTCTATTTCAATTGGTTTATCAACGCTAGAACCTGAATATAGAGATATTTTAAGATCCTTAGGTGCGTCTAAATCAATGATATTTTGGAAAATTGCTTTACCCAAAACGTTACCAGAGTTTTTTGGTGCTTTAAAAGTTGCCGTTACTTTAGCTTTTATTGGCACAAATTTGATGGAAATAGTTTCACCACATGGCAGGGGCTTGGGAGCACTTTTTGATAGTGGAAAAACAAATGCTGATTATCCACTTATGTTTGCAGTTTTAATTGGCTTAGCAATTTTAGGTATAGCTTTATATTATGTTGTTGTTGTTTTAGAGAAAATTTTTGCCGGTTGGGCGGAACGCTCTTCCGAATAACAAATTTCATCAATTAATCTTATTTGGTTATTATGAGCAATAAGATATTTTAGAAGTATATAATCAGTTTATGCAATGCTACCAACTATTGGAATGCTAATAAGTGATAATATATAAGTAAAAATTCCTGCTCTAACCACGGCGTCAGTTTTTACATTATAAATAGATGCAAATATTAAACCCATTGCTCCTATAGGAGCGGCAGCAACCATAATTGTTGTTTTTGAAATATTCAAATCATATTCAAAGAAGAAAATAAAAGAAAACAATAAAATTGGAAATAAAAGAACCTTTAAAAACATAATAATTAATGAAAGTTTAATCAGATCTCCACTCGTTTTGTAAGACAGTAAAATACCCATTGCAATTAATGCACAAGGTTTTCCAGTATTGCATATGAAATCTACCAATCTATTTAAGCTCAATGGTAAATCAATTTTTAATAAAAAACTATTAGCCTGAATAGTAATCAAATTAAAGCAGGGTTTTTAAATTGTTTAAATAAAATAGATTTTATTTTGATATTTGTGTAAGTTGCCACGTTTAATGCAAAGACACTTAAACCTACTGTAATAAAATCAGCTGAAATAATTTTCTCAATTGGTACAATATCTTCTGGTCCAAATTCAAATAAAGCTAGCGGATACACAAAAACTAAATGATTTGAAAAGGCTGAAGTCATCCCAATTATAAGAGACTCGGCGATACTTCTCACAAAAATTAATATAGCAATAAAAAAACCAGTAAAATATACTAAAAATTGACTTATAATATAAAGAAAATAGAGATCCCATTTAATATGTTGGTAATTAAATTCTCCTATAATTTTTATACCGAGTGTAGGGACAACTAATATGCCGATTAATTTTAAAAAAACCTTTGCATCTTGGTTGTTAAATAAAGAAAATTTACCTAAAGCAAATCCAACAAATACCAAACCAAATAAAGGAAGTGTAGTTAAAAGTAATAATGTAAACATAAAACTTCCAAATTTATGTATTTAATCTAAACTTATATATTTTACAGGTTAATATTATTTATAATATTTAATTAATGCCGAATTTTTAACAATTCTGTATTTTTAAGATAGTCTTAATTGAATAATTATTTTTTAGAGATAAAAATTTAGTTAAAAAAATAGAAAGGAAAAAAATGTCCAAAATTCTTATACATATTCATAGTGGGCCTGATTTGAAAAACAAAGTCACTCTAGGAATGCTTGTTGCTATTACTGCTTATAAAAACCAGAATGATGTTAATATTTTTTTAGCAGCCGATGGTGTTCATCTCTTAAGTATCAAAAAAGAAGGTGAAGTTGTAGGGCAGGGAACCGGTGACTTAAAAAGTCATCTTGACTTTCTAAAAGAAAATAAAATTAAATTATATGTATCAGGAATGTCAGCAAAAGCAAGGGGTTATGACGATAAATTATTAAGTGAATTCAATGCTGAATTTTCGATGCCAGACAAATTATTACTACTTTCAACCGAATCTGATAGTACGCTTTGCTATTAAAAATCAATAAAATGAATAGTATAATTTTTATAAAATTAATTTTGATATGCTTCGTATTTTCAAAAGATGTCATTGCTAATGATACAAAAATTGATACTGAAGACTTAAAAAGAGAACTTATTAAAAATAAACTATTATTAAATTCTAGTGGTAAATGTGAAGAATATATTAATAAATCTTCCGTAGAATTATTTTTAAACTGCGATAGTAAATTTAAAAATAAAAACCAAAAAAATAAATAGATTTTTGGTAATCGTTTTCTATACTTTTTTCTTATTTAATTTAAGTTGAAATTAACCTAGTTTTAAAATCAAGTAATCATAAATATGTTGGTTAAAAGTCAAATAGATAAATATGCTCAAAAAATCTTAGATGATTATGATGCAGTTAATCCAAGTACAATTTTTAAAGATAATATTAAAATGAGTAATGAAGACGCTCGTTTAATTCAATCGGTAGTTACATCTTTGAGAGAAAAAATAGGTGAAGAAGTCATAGGATATAAAATTGGATGTATTTCAAAGCAAACTCAAACTAAAATGGGTTTTACTCAACCCGCATGGGGACGTCTTTGGAAAAATGAACTGCATCCTACTGGTTCAATATTAAAAAAAATAAATTACGCTAATCCAGCTATGGAAGCTGAGTTTGGTATTATATTAGATAAAGATATTAATACACAATCTGTTACATTTGAGGATATGTTAGACTCGATAGCATCAATTCATCCTATTATTGAAATACATAATCTTGTGTACAACGGAGAACCGCCTCATGGGGTAGAACTTTTAGCTAACAATGCAATACATGCTGGGGTTGTTATTGGTGATCCAATAAAAGAAAAAAAATATACCGAAGTTACAGACTTAAAACTACAATTTGACGGTGAAGTTATAGATACTTGGTCAGACAAGAAATGGCCTAATGACATTTTGTCTGAATTAGGATGGTTGATTGAAGAGCAGTCAAAAATAGGAAACAGATTAAAAAAAGGAGATTTAATCTTAACTGGTGCTTTTGGTTTACCAGTTCCTATAAATGATAAAGAGCTTGTTGAAGTTAAATCGTCTTTATTTGGAAATGTTTCTGCATTGTTTAAAAATGAGTAATCTAATTATTAATTTTTTTAAAAAAAATATAAGATCAAAAGCAGGTAAAGGTTTGATATTAAGTATATCTAGCCTATTATACGGGATATTAAGAGCTTTAGATATTATTAGTAAGCCAATTTATGTTCTAGATATTTTTATGCTAATCATATTAATTTATTCAATTTATTTAATTAAATTTAAGTCAATTGACTAGATGGAATTTGCTACTCTAATATGATCATTTAGAGTATTTAAATTATTTTAAATTAGAGCTTTATCATTCCAATTATTTTAGGATGAATACTTATTGAAAATCATCAGAGGTAAATTCATGTAAAAACTATACCTCTACTACCCACAACTTTGTTAACAAATGTTTTAACTTTAGGTGCATGATACTTATCCAACAAAGTTTGGCACGCAACAAATGCTTTTCGTCACGATATTCAAACAAAATTCCAACTCTGGCAACCCCTTCTTTATCCCAAATTCTTGTCAAGACTCTCCTTAACATTGCAGCTTTCTTAAATTCATCAATAACTTTAGGAGTGAAAATTTCATCTTGTTTAGTTGCGTATAACTGAAGTTCATTTTCAGACATAAATTCTCTTGTCGTATAATTTATTAGTTTAGAAGACGTCATATTAATATCCTTATTAATTTGAAAAATTATTTGTAATCAGAATGAATTATAAATAAATTACGAGCTTAATTTAAACCCAACCATATGTGATCGTCTTTGTCCATAATTGGTAAAAGATCCAACGGAATTTCTTTTATAGCTTTAGTTAGTTCTTTTGTTTCATCTGGCATCCACTCTGCACTTGTTAACACCCATTTTTTCACTGCTCCAGTTTTCAAACAAAATTTACTATCATGGAACGGACACAAAATTTATTATCAGGAGTAATTTGTCCTATCTCAAGTGGTAAATTCATGTGAGGGCACAGATTAGAAAAAGCAGATAAACTATTGTTATTTTTACTAATAATACTTCTTCATTATTAAAATTTACTTTCTTTTTATCACAATTTTTAAGGTCTTTTGAAAGCATAATTTTATTCCAAAACATACCAGACTCAAATATTTTATCTTCTTCCGATACTAATGAATGTCCTTTTAATTTAGAAATTTCATAAAGCGTAGATCTCTATGAAGACCCCTTCAATTTTACTCTAACAAAATCTTCAACTTCAGCACGATCTTCTATTTCTTTAAATGTATCCTCTGATATTAATAATCTGGTTTCAGCCTCTTTATTAGCAGTCTCAACTCTACTTGCAATATTTACTGATTGACCGATTATGCTAAGTCTTTGGTTTCCAGCATTACCTAACATACCAATATTAGCTACTCCATAGTGAATACCAACTCTAACATCAAAATTAATGTTATAATTTTCTTAAAAGACATCTTTTTTAATATCAACATCTTTTAATATTTCTAGAGCTGCTTGAGTGCATCGATACACTGAGTCAATTTTATCATCAATCCCAAAAGCAGCAAGAAATACATCTCCTACAAAATTATTAATATCCCCTCCATTTTTTTGACTATTGTTCCCATATCATCAAAATATCTATTTAGAATGTAAATAACGTTGTATGAAGGAAGTTGTTCGCTTAATGTTGTAAAAGTAACTATATCAACAAACATTAATGCAAGACGTTTAGTACTTCCAGTGTATCCTACTGAGTTTTTTGTCATTTGATTTGCCAAAACTAGATCTTTTTGATCAAGTAATAACCTTTTTAATTTTACATTACTTTTCACCTTTGTCTGACACGCTAATCTTATATTAGGAGGTAATTCTAACTTATCTGATAAAACTTGTTCTTATTCACTTTTGGGATGTAAATTGTCTTCGCCTGAAAGTACTTCTACCCTACATGTTGAGCACATTCCAAGTCCTCCACAAGCATGTAGGTGTTGGATATCATTTCTTAATGATGCTGTAAGTATAGTTTCATCTTCTGAAATGTTTATTTCAGTGTCTTCAGGAGACAGATTTATTTTAAACAGATTTATATTATTATTTATTATAACAGAATAATGGTTAAAAAATTAGTGATCAATACTTCACTAAAAAAAAATGATGTAATATTTGTTTTGATTAAGTATACAGCAATAAATAAATTATTATTTATGGATACATATTAAATGAAATATAAATCACTTGAAGAAATCCAACAAAATCCAGTTTGGGTAAAGTTACAATCTAGGGGTACAAATAAAAAAGAACTCGATAAACAATTTCTATCTCTATCTGAAGAAGAAAAAGTTGTTGCAATTGACTTGTTTGAGTCCTTGAAAGTTGTGATGGAAGAAATGCTTAAGGAAAAAAAAACTCATCATTAAATTAAATTTATGCCGTGTTTGAAGATATTATATGAAGCCGAAATTCAATTTTTCCTTATTTTACAAAATTGACAAAATTATAAAATTTTCTTGTTATTTTATAATAATCCTAACAATAATTATAATATGGCTAAAATTTAAATTTTGATAATTTAAAATCTTTTATAAATTTATTATTTATACAAATGTATCAATATGATAACATGAAATAATAAACTTTTAAATTGGAAATTAAATGTCACGAATCATAACCTTGATTTTTACCATCTGTATTTTTAATTTTAAATCTTTTGCATTTGAACCATATTCAGGAATTTCCTGCCATAATTCAAATGTTAGAGGTAAAGTAG
>QBZS01000014.1:0-29863 GCA_003279355.1 SAR116 cluster bacterium AG-335-N04 | reverse complement strand
TTACCAACTGCATTATTTATTACAATTGCTCCAACGGTATATGTCTTTCCATTAGAAAATTCTTGAGTCCATGACGATGATCCTTGTCCCCCTTTCAATGTTGCTGTAGTCGCTCCACAACCTGCACCATATGAACCTAATAATAAATCGCTCTTAACTGACTTATATGCTTTATTAGCTAAAATTCTCCATGGAGACCTTTTACCTAGTTCATTTACATGAGGGTTATCATTGATATTAAGATCAAAAATCACAGCTCCTGGTACCAGCGGTATAATTGCTTTGCCTAATTTATATCCTTTTTTGTCTTCTCTTAATAAATCTTGAATTTCTGAGCAAGCATCAAGCCCGTATGCTGATCCACCAGAAAGTACTATAGCATCAGCGCGACCTATTGAATTTTCCAAACTTAGCATGTCAGTTTCTCTTGTTCCTGGGCCACCACCCCTCACATCTACGGATGCAGAGAATGGACTATCACCCGAAACAACAGTTACTCCTGTGCCAATTTTTTTATCTTGCGCGTGACCTACTTGAACTCCAATAACATCTGTTATAAGGTTCTTTGGACCGGGGCCAGAATACTTATTCAAATCTATCTCCATAATTTAAAAGAATGATTGTTTAATGACGTTAATATTATCTCTGAGTAAAGACAATAAGTAGTTGGAACTGGAGAAAAGAAATACTTTAATACTATCAATCGCTCAGGGTCTATCTGTTACAACTACAAATATTAACATGATAAACACTGGATTAGTTGGTACTATTCTAGCTAATCATTCATCTTACGCAACTATACCGTTATCTCTTCAATTTTTAACAATAGCATTAACGCTAATTCCTGTTTCTTTGTTGATGGGTAAATTTGGGAGAAGGCCTATGTTTCTTATAGGTGCTATGTCAGCTTTTGTTGGATGTTTAGTCATAGCTTGTGCAATCTATTACAAACTTTTTTCTTTATTTATTCTTGGTTCAATATTGCTAGGTTTTTCTCAAGCTAATCAACAGTTCTATCGTTATGCTGCTGCTGACAATGTTTCAATTAGTTTAAAAAGTAAAGCTATCTCATTAGTTTTGGCTGGTGGACTTATCGCAGCTATTTTAGGTCCTGAAGTTTCTAGATACTCTTTCGATTTTTTCCCTGATTATATCTATTTAGCTACATACTTATTTGCTGCAATGATACAAATAATAAATTTTCTAATTTTAATTTTCATAAACATAAAAAAACCAATTCCATCCAAAAACATAAATAGGCCTTTAAGTGACGTTTTGCTTCAGAAAAATCTTGTAATGGCTATTTTAGCAGCTGCTGTTGGTTATTCCCTTATGAGTTTTATTATGACAGCAACCCCACTACAAATTGTAAATGTATGTAAATTGGGTGATAGTGCTAGTGCAACTGTGATACAATGGCATGTTATTGCTATGTTTGCACCTTCTTTTTTCACTGGTACAATTATTAACTTACTTGGTAACCGTAAAGTAATGATGATAGGATTATTTCTTTATGCTTTTTCTATTTCTTTTACAATTATTGGTCAGACAATTGAACATTTTTGGATAGCTTTATTCTTATGTGGTTTAGGTTGGAATTTTCTTTATGTTGGAGGTAGTGATATTATTGCAAAATCTGCACTTCCAGAAGAAAGAGCAAAGGTTCAAGGCGTAACTGATTTTATCATTTTTATTTTTGTTGCTTTAGGATCATTTTTAGCGGGTGCACTTCACAGCACTCTTGGCTGGGAAATAATGATGTTTTATACATCAATACCGTGTCTTATCTTGTTTATGAGCATTATTATAATCAAACCTGATGGTAGGATGATTAAAGCGAGACACTAATCAGCCCCCTGTAAGAGACATGTGTCTGTTTACAGATATGTTTGGTGATTGACGTGAAATCTCAAAGTCATGTCCTTTTGGTTTTCTCCCAATTGCCATTCTTATCGCTTCTTCTAGAGCAGTAGATCCTTCTTTTCTTAGAACAGTTTTTAAATCGGCATTATCATCCTGTCCTAAGCACATATATAAGACACCTGTGCAAGTAAGTCTTACCCGATTACAACTTTCACAAAAATTATGCGTTAATGGCGTTATAAAACCAAGCTTGTTACTTGTTTCTTTAACTGACACATATCTTGCTGGGCCGCTTGTTCTTTCTGGAAGGTCTTTTAGAGTAAATTCTTTTTCTAGTTCGGTTCTGACTTTCAATAAAGGTAAATATTGTCCATATCTTGTGTCACCTCCGATGTCGCCCATTGGCATAACTTCAATTATAGTCATGTCAAAATTTTCTTTACCACACCATTTAAGTATTTCGGAAAGGTGATGTTCATTAAAGTTGCTGATTGCTACTGTATTTATCTTTATTTTTAGACCAACTTCACGGGCTTTTTTTAATCCTCTCTTAACTTTCTCAAGATCACCCCATCTTGTTATTTCCTTAAATTTTATTGGGTCTAAATGATCTAAAGATACATTAATACGTCTAACACCAGCTTTGTATAATTCTTCAGCTTTTGCTTCCAGCTGACTACCGTTTGTGGTAATTGTTAATTCTTCGAGTAAGGTGCCAACCTCTTTACCTAAATTATTAATTACTTGCATAATACCCTTTCTAACTAAAGGTTCACCTCCCGTTAATCTAATTTTCCTTGTTCCAAGTTTCATAAAAGTTCTACAAACTTCTTCAATTTCCTCAAGACTTAAAATATCTTTTTTTGGAAGAAATTGCATATCTTCAGCCATGCAGTATGTACATCTGAAGTCGCACCTATCAGTAACTGATACTCTCAAATAATTTACATCTCTACCAAAAGGATCAATTAACTTATTTTGATTTTCAATTTTTTCGTTCATAAAGCAAAATTCAGTTTTAAAATTACAAAAGGAATAATTTAACACATTATTTTAGAAATTTAGTAACAATTTTTTCTTAAGAACATATAATGTAAATTTATAGATAATTAATTTGTGGAATTTATTATGAGTGATCCTGGTAAAATATATAGACAAAAACCTGCAGCAGGAGGCCTTTCTAGCCATTTAGTTGTTTTTCTTCATGGATATGGGGCTGATGGAAAAGATTTAATTGATTTAGCAAATCCATTTGCCATGGCTTTACCAAATGCTACTTTTATTTCGCCTGATGCTCCTGATCCTTGTGCTATGTCTCCTCAAGGAAGACAATGGTTTCCGATTGAAGAAATTCCTAATGGTGCAATAAGAGCTTCAGAAAGTTTAATTAAATTAATCAATAAAGAAGCTGAAGATCTTAATCTCACTTTTAAAGATGTAGTTTTAATAGGATTTTCACAGGGAGCAATGATGTGTATGCAATGCTTATTATTAAATAAGTTCCAACTTGGAGCTATAATAGGATACTCTGGTGCTTTAAGAGAAGAAAATATTGAAGCTGCAAGCTTTCAGTTAATTAATGGTAAACATAAATTTTCAGATACCCCTATATTGTTGGTTCATGGAGTACAAGATGAGGTCGTACCATTCCATTCATTACAAAAATCAAAATCACTTCTAGACAACATTGGTTTTAATGTTGAAACACTCTCAAGACCTAAACTTGGCCATGGAATAGATCCTGAAGGTATAAGCAAGGGAATGGAGATGTTAAAACAAATAAATTAATTAAAATCCTAATTTTTTTATTTAATAAATTTTTAATATTGATAGTCTAATAATTATTCGAATAATTTAATTAGAGATCAATGACTACCCATTCATTTTCACCTACATTAGTTCTCAACGCAGATTACCAACCGTTGAGTTATTTCCCATTATCACTTTGGTCATGGCAAGATACAATAAAAGCCGTATTTCTGGACAGAGTAAATATTGTTTCTGAATATGACGAAGTTGTACGGTCTCCTGGATTTTCAATGAAAGTACCTAGTGTAATTTCTTTGAAAGAATACGTTAAAAATAAGAAATCTCCTGTTTTTACAAGATTTAATGTTTTTTTAAGAGATAAATTTTCCTGTCAATATTGTGGAGCAGTTAAACAATCACACGATTTAACTTTTGACCATGTAATACCAAGGTCTCTAGGTGGAAGAACTAATTGGAGCAATGTTGTAGCTGCTTGTCGGCCCTGTAATTTTAAAAAAGGTAGTAAGCGATCTAAGGAAATTAATATGTTTCCTATTATTAAGCCTGAAGCTCCGTCAACAAATTTACTAAAAAAGAATGGTAGGTATTTTCCACCAAACTATTTACATGAATCTTGGCGTGATTTTTTATATTGGGATACAGAATTAGAAAGTCATAATTGAATAAATTATAATCTTTATATTTTCTCTGAAATTTTTATGGCAGTTCTACAACCTAACTGAACTATAGTTTTCATCACATCAAATCCAGGTGCATTTTCACCATCATATTCAATTCCAGTTTCAAGATGGTCAAGTTCATCATCTCTGAACTTCATTAATGTGGATTTCAGTTCTTTATGTTTTTCGTCTAAACTTTCTGCCTGCTTTGCATAATGTTCTCCAATGACTTCTTCAACGGCTATTGTGCAAGCCATAGCAGCTTTTTCTCCCATCATAGCACTCGCAACACCAAGTCCATAACCCATAACATTCCAAAGAGGAAGAAGAGCAGTTGGTCTGGTATCATTTACCACTAGAAGATCATTAAATGTATCAAGATGTTCTTGTTCTTGATCCTTCATATGTTGAATGGTGGGGCCAACAGGGGTATTTTTTAATACAGCCAACTGTCCATCGTATATCTTAGCAGCTGCTGTCTCACCAGCGTGATCAACTCTCAAAATAGAATCAATCTGATGTTTACTAATATTTTTTTTCATATTTTTATAAACCTTTTATTCGTTAAAAAAACACCTACTATTATAAACATAATAAATGACATTAGTGCGTTCCAACCAGCTAATGACAATCCAAATATACCGAACATTACTTCATCACATTTGATAGGAGACTTGTTTAATAAATATCTAAGTGTATCTTTTGAAAAATCAATACTTGAAGAACATCCATCTGGTCCAGTCCAGAAATTCATCTCGATACCAAAATGATATAATCCGGCAATTGAACTTGCAATCCAAGTAAGAGATAGGCCTATTAAAACTAATTCATCTGCTATAAAATTTTTTTCTAAAGTTAAAATTGCAATTAAACTGTAAGAAATGATTAGGGCGTGAAACCACCTTTGAGTGATGCATAAGTCGCATGGAAATGCGTTATGAAAATATTCCAAATAAAAAGCGGATAAAAGCATTAAAGAAGATATTAAAAAAGATGTTTTAAAAATATTGTTCATTAACATTTATATAATATAAATCGTAAATATTATAATTGCCAATCCTAAAATGCTAGATGAAATCAGAAGGCGTTTTTGCAAAAATAATAGTGCAGGTTTGCCAAAAAATTTAACCAAATAAGCAACTATGAAAAAACGAACACCTCTTCCTAAAATAGACATTAAAATAAATGCAATTATATTAACTTCTGCAATTCCACTTGTAATTGTTATAATTTTATACGGAAGTGGTGTAAAAGCTCCTAAAAAAATAATTAACATTCCGTTTTCTTGGTAAGCAAATTTGACAGCATTAAATTTTTCTTCGGTAAACCAAGGAAAATACAAAAATAAATTTTCAATAGATGGCCCAATCAAATAACCTAACAACCATCCAATGACACCACCTAATACAGATCCAACAGTACAAATAAATGCAAATCTAAAAGCTTTACTTGGGACAGCTAAAGTTAACCCAGCCAAAAATGGATCAACTGGAAGAGGGAAAATAATTGATTCAATTATTGAAATAAAGCCTAAAACTTTATCTGCCAATGGCTTAACAGCATTCGTTTTAGCTTTTTCAATTAATTTATTTATTATATTTTTATAATTGTTAAAAATCATAATTAATATGTCTTATTTATATCTTTTAATTTTTTAACATTGATATATATAATATTTAATTAAGTATACGTATAATTAAAAATATTGGGGATATGGTGAAATAGGTAAACACGCTGGTCTCAAAAACCAGTGCCGCAAGGCTTCCCGGTTCGATTCCGGGTATCCCTACCAAACTTCACAAATAAAGGTAGATAACGGTTTTAGAGGGTTTGTCGTGTAATTAGACACTTTCCTAAGTGTTATTTTTTGGCAATGATGCACGAAAAGTGTACTAAAAAGTGTACGAAATTGAGTATTTGATGACACTATATGCATTTTATTTTTGTACCATTTCTAGATACTTAATTGATTTTTCAATCTTTGGTTTTGAGTATCTGTCCATAGTTGTTGTTACAGTAGAGTGACCCAATCGAGCTGACAGTAATTTCATAGGTATTTCTGTATTTGCTAAATTAGTAGCATGAGTATGTCTTAAACCATGAGGAGCATAATAAGGTAGTTCAGCCTCTCTGGTTAAAATTGTCATGGTTGTTCTACCAAAGTTTTTATTTAAATGGCTTCCATCTAGCTTTGGAATAAATGGTATATCTGATTTAGGTAACATCATCTCTGATATCCAAGCTCTATACTTTTTGAAAGTATCGATATTTTCTTCTGTAAGAGCGATGATTCTTTCACTGCCTTTAGTCTTTAATTTAGATAACTTGGGCATTGTATCACTCTCAATAAAAATACATTGTCTTTCTATCTTCAATGTCTTCTTATCAAAATTTATATCCTTCCATTTAAGACCAATAAGTTCGCCATATCTCATACCAGTATTAAGAAGAGTATAAAAAAAGATAAACCGTCTTTGATCATTAACTCTATACGAATACTCTCTAGCGACTTCTATGAGTTTCTTTTGATCACTATCTGATAATGCATCAATTTTTTTTGCATCATCTACTTTGATAGGATTAAAATCAACTAAAGGATCAAAAGGAATTTTTCTTTGTCTTGTTGCAACCTTTAAGGATTGCTTCAGAGTTATTTCACAATTCTTGATAGTCTGTTTAGCTAATCCTTTAGACAGCATTTTATTTCTCAAAATAAATGCATGATCAGAATTAACATCACATAGCTTAACAGAACCAAGGATTGGCAAAATATAATTTTTCAAGTCATAACCAAGTCTTTTATAAGTACCTTCACTAATAGAATTTAACTTTTCATTGTGCCATTTACTGATATATTGTTCAAAGGGTTCATTTCCAGGATCTTCTTTTTTTGTAAAAAAAACTTTGCCCTTCGATATCTCTGCTTTTGTTATGACTTCATATTTTCTAGCTTTATCTCTAGTTTTAAAAGTCTTTCTTATTCTTGGTTTATCTGGTTGATAAATACTTACTAACCAAGAACCATTTGGTTTTTTTGTTATAGCCATCCTATTCCCTTCCCATATTGTTACGTTTGGCTTTCTCTCTGCTCTTTTTTTTATTAAATAAATCCTTACATCTCGAAGAGCAGTTATCTTTATTTGGTCTGTAAGGAAATCGTTTCATGCACCCATCTGTAAAGCCATAATGCTCAAAGTGTTTGCAAGTCTTATATTCTAATTGTTTTAATTCAGAGGTTAAAAAGAAGGTTAGTTCGATTGCTTCAGGTAATGTTTTTACCTGGAAAGTTGGTAAAACCTTTCCATCCCTAAACTGGTAAGTTAATCTTGTAGTGGGCTGCAATAGATTTAATTTAGATGGTGGTAATTTAGTCTTTTGAATGTCCTTATTCATCATTGAGTACATTGTTAATGAAGCTAGTATCTCTTGAATATAAATATCATTTGATAGCATTCCCCATTTGTTATGAAAGATAATTATTCTGTCTTCAAAAGCTATTTTATCGGATCGATGATTATTCAAATCCATAAAATCCATATATGTTTTTCGTGAAAAATTTTCTTCTCTGGTATTAGAGTTTTTATGTATGGGTTTAACCTTCCCATCTGCAATTTCATATCCACTTTCATGAACTTTCAATTTACAAACAACATTGAATTCAGCAGTAAACATATTGACCTCTTTTTTGGCTCGTTTACCTTTGTAGCATCATCATTATAGTTATATCAAGAAATATTAATTTTAAGGTATTTATAATGAATGAAAATATTCAAAGACCAATAACTGCAAAAGAAGTTTCAAAGTTAGTTGGAGTTTCTCCTCAACAAATCTATATGCAAGTTAAGTTAGGTAAGCTTCCTCATTTTAGAGTAGGAAATGCTATAAGATTTCCAGCGAATATAATAGAAACTCATTTGTTTAGAGATACAAAAAATGAAAATGAAGTTTAGTATAATGCCTTCAAGAGCAGTATCAGATCCTAGACTTCAACCTAATGTTGTCAGAACTTTATCGGCATTATGTTGTTTCACTTCAGCCAATCAAATTTGTTATCCTAATCAATCTACACTTGGAGACCTTATAGGGGTCTCTAGAGCCTTAATTACAAGGAACATACGTATCTTAAGAGATAATGGTTACATCATCGATCTTGAGCCAGTAGGGAAGAAGCACCCCTGTGGTTACAAAAGAGGTAATCGATATTTTATTCCTACTAGACTAGGTGATCCAATTCCGCCATTAGAAGTGCAGAGAACAGACGTAATCTCAACCTTGCGTCTGCCAAATGTTACACAGAACGGTGGGGTATGGGGAGGTAATTAGAGATGTTTAGCAGTTCCTCACACATGTGTATGTATAATCTGGGATCTTCTTACTACGCTACTTCACTAGATTTAATGGTTATTACTAATACGATGTACGAGAAAATTCGTACACTAACAAAAAGTATAAATTATAAGGTACTGATACTATTAAGTAAAATTAGTTTTCACAATGGTTCTAGCATTCAGTGTTCTGATAATAACCTAAACTCTAATCATATAAAAACTAATATATTTCGAATTATAAAAGCGAACTATACCCCCTCCCTACCTATTAGGTATAGATGGAGGTCTCACAAAAATATTTTCAGAAATTCATGGAGATAAATCATAGGATTTGAATTAAATAAACTTTGTGAAAAAGCTAAGTTAAGGGGGATTGATAAACAAGTACTAAGTAAACTATGCGATCATGCTAATCCTAAAAATAATTATGAGTGTTGGCCATCAAACAAATTATTAGCAAGCGAAATAGGAAGAAGTGTTCGAAGTGTTCAAAGGGCTATAAAGTCATTATCCCTAAAAGGATACATATCGATAAAAAAGAAAAGGTGGGGATGTGGTTATTCACATAACTTATATCAAATAAATATCAATAGGCTAGAAAATGATAACGGTTTTTTTTAGAAAAAATGAAGTTGTAATCATAAATTTTCCAAAATGATTTATATCAATTAGTTAATATTATTATTAATTATTATTAATACGCCAACTTGTCACCCACTAACGACAGAATGTCATCCACTTATACAACATGAGGTTGTATAATTTGTTATAGTTCAATCTGTTTATGTCATCTACTGACTGCAATAATACCTTAAAGCTGAGTTGATTAATGATCAATTACAATTAAACGTGCACGATATTTCGTCAACAAAGCTAAGCATATTAGGTTTATACCGAACCATTACACAAGATGGTTATGTATATGTCAAAGAGGAAGGTAGATAATTTGAAACTGACGGAGATTGAAGCATTCTTTTAAAGTTTCATTGTTTAAGATGAACATTTATTCCAATTTCATTACCTTAATTTTATAATAGATTTTTTTGATCTTTTTTTGTAATTTAAATAACTAGTTTTTTATAAAGTATTTGTAACCAAACTTAGATTTTGTGAGGTATGAAAACACATGGAATTTACAATTTGTTTTAAAAAATTACTTTTAGCCTCGATATTTGTATTTTCTTTGATCAGTTTATCTGCTCATTCAGAAGTTAATTGGAACTTTAGTAAGGCAAAAAAATTGGCCAAGAGTATTTATACGGGTAACGAGACTAGTTTTTACTGCGGATGTGATTATCGAACAGAAGCCAAGAAGCTTGTTCCCGATTGGAATTCTTGTGGCTACGTCCCAAGAAATAAATTTACAAAGTCTGGTAAAATAAATAGCCGTAGCATTCGTATCGAATGGGAACACGTGATGCCCGCATGGTTATTCGGAAAAGATATGAATTGTTGGAAAACTGGTGGGCGAAAAGCATGCAAAAAAAATAAGGACTTCGAAAAAATGGAATCAGATTTACACAATCTAGTGCCAGCAGTCGGAGAGGTGAACGGAGATCGTTCAAATTTCACATTTGGCAATATTAGCGGAGAGAATAGAGTTTATGGTAAATGTGATTTTGAAATTGACTTCAAGAAAAGAATTGTTGAGCCCAAAGAAACAATAAGAGGCGATATTGCAAGAATATATTTTTATATGAGTAAAACCTATAAAGTGCCGCTTGCTGTCGAGTTAAAACAAATGTTAGAACTTTGGTCTGCGTCAGATCCAGTTGACACCTGGGAACGGAAAAGGGATGCCAAAATTCAAGCAATTCAGGGCAATTCAAATACATTTTTAACACTTGAAGGTAAACCGGTTATTGAATCCGAGAATAAATCTGACACTAAAAAAAGCAAAAAGGTTGGTGTAACTGGTCAACAATTAAAAGGTGTTAAAGGGCGCTCTAATACGTCATCTTTGTCTAATTTTTAGTCTAAAAAAATCAGAAATGCTTTTAAAAAAACCTAATAGTATAAAACTTTCTATAAGGTTTGAATATTGCAGTATAAATTTCATTTAACTTATAGATATTTTTATGTTCTCTATGATTGTGAATATTCAATTTTCATTGATGCGGCTTTACTTAACAGGTTTTCATCAAGCGTAATCAGCAACATATAAGAGCGTTTAGACATCAAAATTGGACTTGAAAATTGAGATACTTGAGATGCATAAAGACTTAGCGCAGGGACAAACTGCTCTTTTCCCATAATCGAAAGCCATCTATTTCTTTTAACTGTTTTTTCACTATGACAAGTTTCGAAAACTTCACGTGTTAGCAAATTCTTGTTCCCATCATAAATTGAAAACCACAAATCATTATGAGCTACACAACCATAATGTTTAATGTTTGGCCTAGTAATGCTGTAGGGGGAGCGGCTATCTACAAAAAGAGTGGCGTATTTTTTTTTAATTTTTTTACCATAGGAACCTGAATCACCTGTAAATAGGTGATTAGAGATTAAATTTTTCATTTTATTTATACTGTAGCCTACCGAACTTGTCGATGTTCCGTTGCCTCCGGGCTTAACCAAATTTAGACCAATCCCTGCTTTTAACAAACCAGTCCCATATATAGCTTTATTTAAATGGTAAATCTCTTTATCAGGTAAAACCATTTCTTTTCTTGCGTCGCTAATGTTGTTCATAATATTTATCGTATTTTCCCAAAATTCCGACTTCAAGCTGATTGTAAACGGAATTGCCACTGTCATGGAAATATCCCTAATTCTATCCTCAACAGTGTTGCATCCATTCGAAAAAGAACCAATACTAGTTTTGAACTTACCGCTCGAACAAATATCTTCAAAAAACAGTTTTGCAGGCATAGGATCTCCTACAACAATATCATGAACTTCGCCAGCAACTACAGGTAAAAAGATTTTATCTACTAGTAGAGATGCTTGGTTGACTTCGTCATCTTTTGCAGACTTCATGACACCAAACAAACCGGCTCCAACTTTTTGTTCTCCTGAAGCTAATTTTTTGATGTAAGCCTTGAAATCATCAATTCGTACATCTACCCTTGCTGTAACCTTGAAGATACCCGAGGTTTCTTTTGCTTCTATAATTTCAAAGTATTTGATGGTGCCTTGTGAATAGTCCTTTATATCTTTTGAGATGGTTTTTGTTTTTGCCACTACGCCGTCACGTATTTCTGTTCTTTTTTTAAGCTGTGTTTCTGCGTCCATGAAGGATCCAACAACTTGAGTGAGAGCGTTCTCGGCAGCATTTTGTGCGGCAAGTTGGACAGAAGTTCCCATCCCATTTGATACTACTGTTTTAATAGTTTTCGCAATAGCAGTGTAGTGGTTCCCAAAAAATAAAGTTAGAAATAAAAAAATTATACGTAAATTCATTATAATCCACTTAGAAGTTTTTTAGTTTTTTAGTATTTGAAAAGCCCTTGACGTTATCCAAATTTTTACTAGTACCACTAGAGGAGCCAGATGTACTAGAATTTCCGGTGTTCTCGCTTGTAGGTGTAGCCTGTCTGTTCACAGATTCTGTGATGCCTTTTGCCAATGCTTCAGCCGCAGCAGTAGTTGCAGGCTTTATACCTACCGTCACTCTAAGTAACTTTCCAGGTGTGTAGCAGTCACCAAGCGTTTGGACCCCTCTCAGCAAGGCTTTTGTTGAGGAGGATAATGAGCAAATCTTTTCTTTGATTTCTGTCATATCTACATTTTTTGTGTCACCTTTAATTGTTGTAGTTTGCGTTCTTTGTGTTTTTCGGTCACATGCCCTAGCGATCTCCTCTGACATGAATGCTGCAATCTCTGCTTTGGCCTCCATTGTTGCTTCTTGCCTAGCGTCATTTACAAAACTAGTGTCATCCAATGCTACGGTAACTTCATAAGTAGAAAGGATTTTTATACCACCCTCTACTAGCTCAAAGTTTGATCCAGTAGTAAAGGGATAGTCAGCACAAGTTTGAGCTTGAGCGGTTGCATTTAAAGGATAAAGCAACAAGAGAAAAAATGCCGCAAAAATTTTTGTGATTGTTTTAATAAATTTAAATAAAAAGATTTTGTGCCTAACCAAAATATTCTCCTACACTAGTTGAATTACACCTCTATATAAGTTAACATGTTATCAAAATAAAAAAATGTTACAAACAAAAAAAATATTGACATTAAGTCAAGCTCAACATCTTTTTGACATTAATGGTAAATTATTTCCTTTTTTTTTGCTCAACTTTAATTTTAATCTTATGTGGTTTTTATTTAGTGTTAAAGGTTAAAAATATACTTTTCTTTTGTAAGCAAACAACTAAACTGCCAAAACGATATTTTGATTTTAAAATATGCGAACCTTTAAACCAATATTTTTTAATTAGTTACGTTTTGGTATTGTTGCTATAGTTCGTAAGTTACTTTGTATGCGTCCGAGAAAAGGTTAATAAATCAATAATTTTATACAAAAATTTGTTTTATAATTAATTTACTTAATAGTACCAGTTGGAGTAGGTATTTCTAATATTTTTGGGGTAAGAATCTTAAATCAACTTTAAGTTATAAAATATTTAAACTCTTACAAAGACTTGAAAAATTAATGTTACTTTAACTTATCGTATTTCAAGTTGACCAGTTGAAGTAATAGAAGCACAACGATTTCCATATTTATTACAAATGGCAATTTTGTTAACACCATTAGTTGCATAAGCAGGTTTTATAATTAGATTTGAATATGGGACTGAGGCTATTGCTATCGCTATTAATCCAAATCCGAATAAAATTGCTTGCGGTATAGTTAGGTTTTTCATAATAATCCTCCATTGTTGATAAATAAATGGTACGAAAAATGGTACGAAAATCAACCAAACTGGCTTGACTGTGTTTACAATACAGAATAACTCTTAATCATCAATTGATAGAATACTTAGAATTACTTGACTATGTTGATTATACATAAGTGTCACCAAGTAACTCAAAAACCAGTGCCGCAAGGCTTCCCGGTTCGATTCCGGGTATCCCTACCAAACATCACAAATAAAGTTAGATAAATATTTTGGAAGATTATTCGTAATTTTCAATTCAACCAACATTTCTGATTTATCTAAACGTAGTAAGAAAATGATACAAAATTGAGTATTTGATAACACTATATGCATCCTACTTTTTGACTTTTTTGGGAATTTTAATGTTTTTGCAAACATTTTAAGCAATTTAAAAAATACCAACCAAGACCATTTGATTTTTTTTGTTTTTTTCTCTTTTCTAGTCAGATATAAAATTTGAAAATCAAAGGGCGTATTTGTACAGATGTTCAAAAAACAAATAGCATAAATCTTTTACCAAATGGACAATATTTTACCTACCTAAGTATATGATATATTACCAAACAATTAAAAAGGCTTTATTTGTAACTTTTGAAATGCTGGTATCTTACAGCAAAGCTTCGCTTAATTTGTTTATCATTTAAACAATTGGAAGGACTCTCTAGTGATCTTAGTAGGAATTGACGTGGGTGGTACTTTCACCGACTTTATTTATTTGGACCATGAAACTGGGAAGACTGATATTCATAAAGTGTCTACTACGCCGGACGATCCCTCCATCGGGGTAATAACTGGACTTTTGGAGCTTGTCGATAAGGGTAAATTAAAATCCAAATGCATCACTCAGATTTTCCATGGCACAACGACAGCAACCAACTCAGTTCTTGAGGATAAAGGTGCTTGTACAGGAATGATAACAAATCAAGGCTTTCGTGACATTATTCATATTGGTCGTCACCAAAGGCCTGATCATTATTCGATTATGCAAGAGATTCCTTGGCAGAACCGGCCTCTTGTGCAAAGACAATATCGAAAAACTGTTAAAGGGCGCGTAACGCCTCCGACTGGTCATGAGCTGGAGCCACTCGATGAAAATGAAGTATTAAGAAATGCTAGAGAGCTCAAAGAAAGTGGTGTAGAATCGTTAGCTATTTGTTTTTTATTTTCCTACCTTAATCCCGAACACGAGCGACGAGCCAAGGAAATAGTCCGCGGAATAATGCCAGACGCTTTTATTATCACTTCCTCAGAGATTTCCCCACAATTTCGTGAATTTGAGCGGTTCACAACAGCCGCACTTGCTTCGTTTGTTGGTCCAAAAGTTGCTAAATATGTAAAAAACCTAGAAAATTCACTTTCACAAAATAATATAACTGGCGACTTGCGAATTATGGCGTCCAATGGTGGGGTGATTACCCCTCGTATGGTTTTACAAAACCCTGCGCTTACAATGATGTCCGGCCTTGCTGCGGGTGTTTTGGGTGGTGCTTGGGTGGGTGAAAAATGTGAGCGGAGTAAAGTTATTACCTTTGATATTGGAGGCACTTCGGCAGACATTGGTATTGCAATTGATGGAAAATGTTCTGAAACTGATTCCCGATCGACATCTATTGCTGGATTCCCACTTTTAATGCCTATGCTTGATATTCACACAATCGGCGCTGGGGGAGGGTCTATTGCTTATTTAGATAAAGGCGGTGCTTTTAAAGTAGGACCACAAAGTGCCGGTGCAATGCCTGGCCCAGCAGCATATGGACTTGGAGGTAAAAAACCTACAGTCACTGACGCCAACCTAGTACTAGGACGTCTTGAACCCAATGATTTTTTAGGTGGGGAGATGTCCTTAGATGTCAAAGCATCAATAAATGTGGTTGGTGAGTTGGCCAATAAACTCAAGATTGATCTTTTAGAGGCTGCTGAGGGTATTTTAACGATACTTAATGCTAATATGGCCAATGCAATTAGGTCACGCACAGTACAGCGTGGCATAGATCCTAGAGAGTTCTCACTAGTAGCAATGGGTGGTGCAGGTCCACTCCAAGGAGCTGAGGTGGCGCAGATGCTGGAAGTGCCTGAAGTTATCGTACCGATTAGTCCTGGCATAACCTCTGCCCTTGGGCTTTTAATTGCTGATCTCAAATATGATGTAATACGCACTCAATTCCAATCTTCAACCAAACCAAACCTGTACAGATTTAACTCTGAATTTGCAGAGATGGAAGCTGAAATCCGTGAGCGGCTTGCCGAGGATGGCTTATCATCGAATGAAGTTCATTTTGAGCGGGCTGCCGATCTGCGTTATCTTGGGCAAGGTTATGAATTAAGGGTGGATTTAGATAATGGCAAAATTTCTGAAAAAACTTTGCAAACTCTCTGGCAAAAATTTCATGAGACCCATGCAGTTGAATACGGCAAAGCTTTTCCGGAAAGCCCAATAGAAGTAGTAAATCTTAGGGTCAGTGCAATAGGGCAACCAAAAGAAATGATATTTTCTCCTTTCAAAGCAGATGGTGATTTAAAGAATGCGCTTGTTCAAACTCGTGATGCTGTTTTTCGATTAGATGGCTCCTTACAAAATTTCAAGACACAGATTTACCGTCGTAACATGTTGCCAATAAACGTTGAAATTTTGGGACCTGCAATCTTGTTGCAAAAAGATAGCACAACAGTCGTGCCGCCTAACGCAACCGCAAAGGTACATAGCACTGGCAATATAATAATTTCATTGGAGCTAGACTGATGAGCAGAATTGATCCTGTAACTGGTGCCGTGATTCAGGGTGCGCTCGAAAGCATTGCACTCGAAATGGGGCATAAGTTAATGCGCATGTCTTATTCATCAATAATCCGTGAATCTGAAGATTTTGGTGCAGCGTTGACAGATGCAAACGGACTACAGATGTGCGAATGTAAGATGTCTACACCACTGCAGTCAGGTCCAATTCCAGGCTATGTGAAGAACGTTATCAAAGTTCTTGCTGAGCGCGAAGATCCTGTCAGGCCTGGTGATGTGATAATGCATAATGATCCTTATGGTGGTGCATCTCATGGACCAGATGTGGCCTTTTGTGTTCCGGTATTTTTGGACAAACTACTCATCGGTTGGTCTGTTACTACTGCGCATCACTTAGACATTGGAGCGCTTTCTCCCGGAAGCTGTGGAATAGTGGACGCAGTGGATACATATGCGGAGGGATTACAATTTAAGGCGATCAAAGTATTTGATGAGGGTAAGCGCAACGATGCCGTTTGGCACATCCTGAGAGCTAATATTAGAGCAACAGAATTGGTGGTCGGTGATATGGAGGCTCAAATCGAAGCCGCCAAAATTGGGTCCAGAAGATTGTTAGAGTTAGTAAAAAAATATAGTTTAGAAAAAATTGTCAATGCCTTTCATGACCTTATGGACTATTCTGAAAGAATGATGCGAGATGCAATTAGTGCTCTTCCAGATGGTGAGTATAGTGCAACGACTAAAATTGATGGTTATTTAGATGACCCAGATCCAGCACGTCGCGAGTTACCAATTAAAGTTACCCTAAAAATTAATGGTGATTCTATAATAGTGGATTTGTCAGGCACGGCTAGGCAGGTCGATGATAAACCTATTAATATGCCTTTGGTGGGTACTGTAGATTGTTCGATTTGGCTAACTATTCGATCAATTTTATTAGACAGCGTTATTTATGGGCCAATACCGCAAAATTCTGGTCTTACACGCCCGATTGAGATTATGGCTCCCGCAGGTTGTTTGGTAAATCCGATTTTTCCAGCACCCGTCATTGCGCGATTCTGCCCGGGAAACCAACTCGCTGATACAGTTATGAAAGCATTCGCACAAATTGTTCCCGATAAAGTATCTGCAGGTATAGGTAATTTAAGAGTTGTTGCTCTCTCAGGACTACGTGATGGTAATCATTGGGTGCATATGGAAATAATGGAAGGTAGCTACGGCGGACGCTCTGGCTTAGATGGCATGGATGCGGTTGATACCCTGTATGCAAACACTCGCAATAACCCAATAGAGGATATAGAAACACATATTCCTGTCAGAGTGGATCGCTATGAACTTAGAGAAGAAGCTATGGCGGCAGGACAATGGCGGGGCGGGATAGGTGCTATTAGAGAGTTTACGTTTTTGGATGACGCTGGCTTTTCGTTAGAAGGTGAAGGTCATGCTTTCGAGCCATGGGGTTTTGATGGTGGTCACAGTGGCCACAAGGCACATCTAAAATTATTACATACTGATGGAACATATACATCTTTGCCTTCAAAGGTTCCATATTTCACGGTTAAGGCAGGCGAAACACTGGTATCTACTGGTCCCAGTGGTGGTGGTTATGGAAATCCTGAGTTGCGTAAAAGGGCAGATATAGATCGAGACATTGCTGATGGGTTGATTTCACTTGAAACAGCTAAAAAATTATTTCCGAGCCAGTTCTGATATCAATCCAATTATTGAATTATTTTTGTAGATCTAACGGCTTAAGGATTTTTACCTGCAGTCCATTTCCACCTGATTAGCAATGAGTAATCTGTTCGTTATCAATCTCTTTAAAAGGTGAAATTGAAAGAATTTATAACCGAGTTATATTTTTTGTTTCTGAAAAGTTCCGGGAAATTTTCTTTTCAAGCATGAACAATTTATAATTTAATTTCGTGTTTAATGGTTTTGTTTTCCATAATAATCCTCCATTGTTGATAAATAAATGGTACAAAAAATGGTACTAAAATCAAATAAACTTCCTTACCTGTGTTCACAATACAGCATAACAGTTGATCTTTAATTGTGGGAATACTTAGAATTACTTGACTATGTTTATTTTAAATAAGTGTTATCAAGTAACTCAAAAACCCGTGCTGCAAGGCTTCCCGGTTCGATTCCGGGTATCCCTAAAAAACTTCATAAATAAAACTAGATAAAGATTACGGAAGATTCTTAGTACTTTTCAATTCAACCAACATTTTTAATTTATCTAAACATAGTACGAAAATGGTACTATATTGAGTATTGATGACACTACATGTATCCTACTTTTGACTTTTCTTTAGATACTTAACTGAAGCTTCAGCCTGTAAACTAGCGTATCTATCTATAGTTGTTATGACAGACGAATGACTAAACAATGTGATAACAATTTTATAGGTATTTATCATTTGCAAATTAGCAAGATTAATATGTTTTAAACCATAAAGAGATATTAGAAAAATATAAAATATTATAATTTCGCTATTGAATATACTCTTTACAATTTGTGTATTTATAATGTTCAAATTCTAAAGTTGAATGAGTTATTCCAAATCGCTTTTTTAATATAGTTTTTATTTTATCCTTAATATTTTCAACTTCTTTAAATTTATTCAAATTAACTACTACATGGGATTCAAGTGCAACTCGCTTTTCATCTAAATTCCAAACATGAATATGATGCACATCTTCTACACCACTCAAATCTTCCAAAGACGATTTTATATCATTAACAGAAATATTATTAGGAGTACCCTCCATTAACAAGTGAATTGTTTTGGGAAGCATAGCTATACCTTGCCATAAGACAAATCCCGCTAATAATAAAGTTATTAAGATATCAATCCAATACCATTGATAAAGTGAAATAAATATACCTCCTACAATAACACCTATGGAGGCTAGACCATCTGACAAATTATGCAAAAATGCTGCCTTCATATTCATATTATCTTTTGACAATCTATATGTGACCATGGCTGTAATCATGTCAACTACTAGAGCAACGCCAGCCACTAAAACTATTATCCAGCCAATAATAGGCTGAGGCTCTATAATTCTTAAAATACCTTCATAAATCAAATAAAGGCTTATCACTATTAATATGGTAAGATTAATTAAAGCAGCAATAATCTCTGCTCTTTGATATCCGAAACTTTTAAATTCATCTGCTGGTTTTCCACTAACTTTTCTTGCAAATATAGCAATACCCAAAGATGCTGCGTCGCTAAGATTGTGAAGTGCATCAGCAACCAAAGATAGGCTTCCTGAAATTACACCACCTAAAAACTGGCATATTGTTAAAAACAAATTGATACAAAAAGCAATTATTAAGCCTTTATTACTATTAGGTATATGATGATGGTGGTGATGATCGTTTTTGATGTGATTAATTATAATTATTTCCTGACTATTTTTTAAAATAAAGAACTAATTTGTTATTTAACTAAAACATTAATCAGCATATTTAAAGTCCTTCAGAGATTAGGTGTTATTTTTAGAATATCTGCTTATAATTTAACCTTAATAATTTTTTTTAGTATTTTTAATATATTGATAGATACTAATAACAAATTTGCTATGAAATTAACATTAAATTATGACCAATATCAGTTTATCACAAAGAAAAAAATTATTATCAAACATGAACTCGAAAATTTAAGTTAATAAATAATGTAATTTTAATTTGTAAGAAAGAGTACAAAGATGAATAAAACTGGCTTAATTTTGTTTACGGTACTTTCAGAGGAGAAATTATTATCCTAAGGTAGTTAAATGAACTTTATTACATTGACCATACATCAATGCTGTCAAGTAACTCAAAAATCATTATTGCAATGTTTTTAGGTTTGATTCCCAGTATCCCTATCAATAACTAATAAACTTTTTTTTATATTTCTACAGTCCTAATTCTTCTAATCCTGGATAGTCGACTGGACGCGGCCCTTTTACCCAAGTAAATTTCCTTTCAGAAGCATTTATCATGACATCATTAATACTTGCTTCACGTCGTTTCATTAAACCTTCATCAGAAAATTCCCATTGTTCATTACCATGTGATCTATACCATTGGTCATTATCATCATGAAATTCATATTGAAATCTAACTGCAATTTTATTGTCATGAAAAGCCCACAACTCTTTTATCAACCTATATTCTAATTCACGGGCCCATTTTCTATTTAGAAATAAAATTATGTTTTCGCGTCCTTTAAAAAATTCGGCACGATTGCGCCAAATACTGTCTACGGTATATGCCATTGATACTTTTTCTGGGTTCCCAATATTCCAAGCGTCTTCCGCCATTCGTACTTTTTGTGATGCAGTTTCAAAACTAAAAGGAGGAAGAGGAGGACGCATATGAAAGCCTTTCAGTTATAAATATTGATACTAATATATTATTTTCGATTTTTATGAATTATTCTGTTTGATAGATTATTGGCCTGTAATTAAAACTAGATTAGAAATAATTAAAAGCGATAATTAATCAGAATATTTATAATTTAATTTCGTTTGCCAACCAAGAAATAATTTGAGTAATTTTAATTTCAATATTAAATTGGTTAATTATTAAACTAATTTCCTTACAATTATAAATAGAAATTGAGTGATCCTTAATCACCTACAAAGATACATAATATATAGAACATTGAATCAAAATATTTATTTATAAAATTAAATAATAAAATTGCATATCTATAATCTTAATTAAAAAAAACCTACTTTATAGTAATATAAAGTAGGAAGGTTTATTTTCAAAATTTTCAATGTTTAAAATTATTTTGATAAAACAGATGCGAGCTCTTTCACATTATATTTAAACATATTTATATAAGTGTTTGCAGGTTCAGAAGCGTCAGATAAGGCGTCAGAATAGAGTGTTCCACCAATTTCAGCATTTACTTCTCTTGCTAATTGCTTAATTAATCTAGGGTCCGTTATATTTTCTGCAAATAAAGCTTTAATACCATCTTTACGCATTTCAGTTATAAGTTCTGCAAATTCTCCAGCTGACGGTTCGCTTTCTGTTGTAACACCAACGGGGGAACGAAAATCAACATCATAAGCACGTCCAAAATATAAAAATGCATCGTGAGAAGTTATTACTTTTCGTTTCTTTTTGGGAATATTTGCAAACTTTTCTTTAGTTGATTTGTCCAAGGATTCTAAAATTTCATCGTATGCTATGAAGTTCTTTTTATAGAGATCAGAATTTTTAGGATCTACATCTATGAGAGCATTTTTAATGTTTTTTATGTATATACGACCGTTTGAAAGATCTTGCCAAGCATGCGGGTCAAGCTCACCTTCAAATTTTAAATCTTTAATTCCTTTTGTTGCAATTATAACTTTACCTTTGTACCCAGAAGCTTTTACTAAACGGTCAATCCAACCCTCAAATCCAAGACCGTTTACAAACACTAAATCAGCAGATGCAATAGATTTTGCATCAGCAGGTGTGGGCTCATAAACATGACCATCACCATTTGCTCCTACTAAAGTGGTGAGTTTGATATTGTTACCACCTATATTATAAACCATATCACCCAAGATAGAAAAGGTTGATACAACCTTAATTTTAGCCGATGCTGTTGAGATAGAAGCGATAAGAATTAGTAATAAAATTGTAATATTTGAAGTTAGTTTTTTTGTGAATGATTTCATAATTTTCCTTAATTTTATAGTTGTGAGTTTCGATTTGATACTCTATATTTAAATTTTGATAATTATTAGGAAAAAATTATCATTGTTTTTTTTAAATTGTTCATTTTGAATACAAAAAATTAGTTATGCTATAAATTTATGCAATGTTATAACATTACATTATTAATACTAATTTTTAAAATGTGGTCTAGGTAAATATTTAGTCATTAAACTATCTTTAAAACCGAAAAAAACTGAAATAACATATATAAAACCTGCGACCAATATTATAGTAGGACCTGATGGTAGGTTGAAATGATATGAAATTAGCAGTCCGAAGTATCCAGATATAAAAGCAAAAAGAATACTATAAAAAGCAAGCTTAATTATTGTATAAGCCCAAAATCTTGCAGCTACAGCTGGGAGCATCATAAGTCCAACAGCCATTAGTGTGCCCAATGCATGAAATCCTGCAACGAGATTTAAAACAACTAAGATTAAAAAAATTAAATGTAAACTTGCACCTGAGCCACCAACAGCTTTTAAAAATCCTGGATCAAAAGATTCGACTACTAAGCCACGCCCAAAAATAGCAAAAGTTAACAGAGTTAATGAGGTTATAGATACCACAAGAAAAAGGGATTCGTTATCTATAGCTAAAATTGTCCCAAAAAGTACGTGCATAATATCTACATTACTTCCGTGAATAGAAATAATCAAAACTCCAATTGCAAGTGAAATAAGATAAAATGCTGCAAAACTTGCATCCTCTTTTTGTTTTGTAAATCTAGTTACGAATCCTGAAAGAAATGCAACAAATATACCTGCTATAAACCCGCCAATACTCATTGAAACTAGAGAGAGACCAGCAACCATAAAACCAATTGCAGCTCCAGGCAAAACTGCATGACTTAGAGCATCTCCAATTAAACTCATTCTTCTTAAAACAAGAAGTGTTCCAACTGGACCACATCCAAGACTTAAAGCTAAACAAGCTACCAAGGATCTTCTCATAAATTCAAAGCTTAAAAATGGATCTATGAAGATTTCGTAAAAATTCATTAAGCTAAATTTCGATCACAAATTTCCTCATGTTCGTTCCACGATTCAGCCATTAGTCTAGCTTTTGTGATATTTTTATTTATTAAAACTTCACTTGTTGGTCCCCAAGCAATTGGTTCACGTGAAATCAAAAGTGTTTCTGGGAAATTGTTTCTTACTTGATCCATGTCGTGTAATACAGCTATCACTGTACGCTTTTCGGTATGCCACCTAAAAACAACCTTTAAAAGATCGGTAGTTGTTTTAACATCAATTGCTGTAAAAGGTTCATCTAAGAGAATAATTTGTGCATCTTGTAGCAACATTCGAGCAAAAAGAACACGCTGAAATTGGCCAGATGAGAGCGATGAAATTACTCTTTTTTCAAACCCAACCATACCTACTGCCTTTATTGCATTCTCAGCTTCATTTATCATTTTATCGGTGACAGATCGAAATAATCCAATCCTTTTCCAGTGACCGAGTAAGACTGTCTCCATAACTGAAATTGGAAAGCTTCTATCTATATCAGCTTGTTGAGGAAGATAAGCTATTTCTTTATATAATGCTTTATTTTGGTTTACATGACCATCTAGAGGTTCAATTAATCCCATTAAACCTTTTAACAGAGTGCTTTTCCCCGCGCCATTAGGACCTACTATTGCAGTTAACGAACCTTGTAAAAAATTCCCTGTAATATGATGCACAGCGGGGTGACGTTCATATCCAAGTGTTAAATCATTAAGTGAAAAAACTGCTCTCATTAAATTAAATCAATTGACCAAAAAGCAGACAGAAATAAAATGATCGAAATTGCTAATGCAATTAGAATGCGAGAAGTAAAGCCAAAAATTATTAGAGAGACAGGGTACTTTTTATAAAAATTATCAAAAATTGTCAAAACCTTTTAAAATGTTTATATAGTATTCTTAATCATATTTTTTAAAACAAATATTATTATTTAATTACAAGTATCAATTTGATCACTAATGATTAAAATTTGTACAAATATATAGAAAATTAATTTTAAAACGAACATTCATTAATTAAATATTGTATATACTTCAAGAACTTTGTAAATAGACTGTATAGTTTTTGATGGTGAAAATTATAATCTGATGTTGGATAAATAAATATATTATCACAAACTTTAATCAAAGTTTTGTTCTAATTAATTATCCAACTAAAGAAAGTTTATCAGAATGATATCAAGAGCTGAATTAACTGAAAAAATCGTACATACAAAAACATTAAGTGGAGTTAAGTGGTCTGACATTGCTAAAGCTGTTGGTCAATCAAAAGAGTGGACTACTGCTGCCCTAATGGGACAAATTTCATTGACAAAAGAACAGGCATTAGCTGCAGGCAATGCCTTAGGCCTAAACTTCGACCCAGAAGAATTAGCAATATTAACAACTGTTCCCTATCGTGGTTCAATTCCAACAGCTGTACCAACAGATCCATTGATTTATCGACTTTATGAAGTTGTTAATGTCTATGGGTCAACAATGAAGGCCCTTATAGAAGAAGAGTTTGGGGATGGAATAATGTCGGCGATTGATTTTACAATGGATATTACACGTGAGGAGAACCCTGCCGGCGATAGAGTAAAAGTTGAAATGACTGGAAAGTTTCTTCCTTACAAAACATTTTAGATGGGTTATTTATTTTGATTAATACAGATAATATGTTTAAAAAAAGTTCATCAAAAATATTTATGGATGTTAAAAATCCTTTTTTATACAATACTATTTTTATAGATAGGAATTCAGCTAGATCTCCCATTGTAGGTGATTTACTAGGCCATAAAGGTATGAATGTTTCATTATCTTCATTACCTGTAGATTTTAAATCAATAAACAAAGAAAAATTAGATTTGGTAGTTTATTACGCAGATATAAATAAAACTTCATTGCAAGATGTTAAAGTCATTTCAAATGAATTTGCTGGACTGCCATTTATGGTGCTTATAGATAATCCCACAGACGAGATAATTGAATTATTAATAGATAAAGGCGCACACTCTGTTGTTCCAATGGGAATTTCGATTGATCGAATTTTAGCAGGTTCTATCTGCGCCATTAACATATCTTCAAAAATGCATAGTTTAAAATTAGAAATAGATAAAACAAAAATAGAACTAGACAATATAAAATTAATAGGACATGCAAAAAGCATTTTAATGAAACGATTTAATGAGAATGAGCCATCTGCTCATTCTCGACTTCAGAAAATGTCAATGAATAAGAACAAATCAGTTCATATTATGGCAAAACAAATTATCGAAGCTGAGGGGTTACTTAGCTAGATAAAAATGGTGCCTTAACACCAATGAGGGTGATTATTAAGGTTTTATTTACATTTATTTTTCATTAAAGACGATGATTAATAAAAGCCAAGGTTGGTATTTATTAACAGGAGAAAGCTCATGGGAGCTATTAGCAATCTATATGATGCAGATGAAATATTATGGACAGGTTGTCCATGTGGCATGCACGCAACTATGTATGAACATCAAGCTGCATTGGCATCTAATAATCCAAACTCTAAGTTTTATTGTGCCGAAACAACACCTAAAACTGATCAAACTCAAGAAATTGTACCAAGTTTCTCACCTACATTAGGCGAAATAACTAATGCAGCTGATAAAACAGAAAAACTTGACTGGTCAGACAAACAAAAAGTAATGGCTAATGTTATAGAATCATCTATTTTAAAAGGTATATTTGGTACGGACGTTAATCGTAGAAACTTCCTCAAAGCTGTAGGAGCATCTACAGCCAGTGCCGCAATTGCATCTGTATTTCCAATTCAACAAGCTATAGCTGCTATTGTTGATGCAAAAGGTCCACTAGAAAAAACCAAACTAAATGTTGGTTTTGTTCCTATAACTTGCGCAACACCAATTATAATGGGACAACCAATGGGTTTTTATCAAAAATATGGACTAGATGTAGATGTTATCAAAACAGCAGGTTGGGCAGTCAGTAGGGATAAATCCCTATCTGGAGAATACGACGCCGCTCATATGTTAACTCCAATGCCTTTAGCGATTACAGTTGGAGCAGGTTCCTCGGCAACACCCTGGACCATGCCGGCGGTTGAAAACATCAATGGCCAAGCAATTGTGCTTGCTATGAAGCATAAAGATAAAATGGATCCAAAAAAATGGAAAGGCTTTACATTTGGAGTTCCTTTTGAATACTCAATGCATAATTTATTATTAAGGTATTATGTAGCTGAATCGGGACTAGATCCGGATCAGGATATAAAAATTAGAGTGGTACCACCACCAGAAATGGTGGCAAACTTAAAAGCTGAAAATCTTGACGGGTATTTGTCACCAGATCCTTTTAACCAAAGAGCTGTCTATGACGGAATTGGGTTTATTTATAAATTAACAAAAGAAATTTGGGCAGGCCATCCTTGCTGTGCATTTGGAGCAAGTCAAAAGTTTATCAATGAGGCTCCAAATACTTTTCTTGCGTTATTTAAATCAATTTTAGATGCAACAACTTATGCATCTGCTCCTACTAACAGAGCTGAAATTGCTAAAGCAATTTCGCCGAAAAATTACTTGAACCAGCCTGAAACAGTTGTTGCTCAGGTTCTTACTGGTAAGTTTGCAGATGGTTTAGGAAAAGTACGAAATGTTCCAGATAGAATAGATTTTGACCCTTTTCCATACCATTCTTTCGCAGTATGGATTCTAAGTCAAATGAAGCGCTGGGGTTACATTGAAGGTGACGTTAATTATAAATCTGTTTCCGAACAAGTCTACTTAGCAACAGATGCTCAGGCCGTCATGAAAGATATGGGACTAACTGTGCCATCCAAAACTTATGAAACATATGAGATAATGGGTAAAACATTTGATCCTGCAAAACCTGAAGAATATGTTCAGAGTTTTGCAATCAAAAGAGGTTAGTCAAAAATATGAGTAAATACCAGGAAGAAAGTAATTAATATGATGATTTTAAAAAATGAGAGACTAAAAACTCTTAGTCTATCTATTACAATCTTCTTGGTATTTATTTTTGCATGGGAAATGTATGCAAACTCACTTGCTGGCCCAGCGATTGAGATGGATCCTGAGTATGCAGCTTTAATGGGAGGTCAAGCAAAAGGTGAGAGCGCTTTACCGGGCCCACTTGACGTTGGAAAAGAATTATGGGCACACTTTTCTGATCCATTCTATGATGCAGGTCCTAATGATAAAGGTGTAGGTATACAACTTGCCTATTCGATTGTAAGGGTAATGCTCGGTTTTATTTTAGCAATGATTATAGCTATACCCCTTGGATTTCTGGTAGGAATGTCTAAAACAGCCCAAGGAGCATTAAACCCCTACATTCAGATAATGAAGCCAGTTTCTCCTCTAGCGTGGATGCCATTGGCCTTGTACACTATTAAAGATAGCAACACGTCCTCCGTATTTGTTATATTCATATGTGCAATTTGGCCAATGCTTATAAACACAACCTTTGGTGTCGCAAGTGTCAGAAAAGAGTGGCTTAACGTAGCAAAAACATTGGAAGTAAGTCCTTTACGAATGGCATTTACTGTTATTTTACCAGCTGCAGCGCCCACTATCTTAACTGGAATGAGAATATCTATTGGTATCGCATGGCTCGTTATTGTTGCTGCAGAAATGTTAGTTGGTGGAACCGGTATAGGTTATTTTGTTTGGAATGAATGGAATAATCTTTCTATTACCGGCGTTATTTCTGCTATCTTTTTTATAGGATTGGTTGGTATGTGTCTTGATGCTTGCTTGGGTTATGTTGCAAAATTAGTTTCTTACGAAGAATAAAGGTAAATATAATGACAAATGCAAAACCAATAATTTCTGTAGATATGTTATCAAAATCTTTTGATGTACCGAATAGTGACGAAAAAACCGAAATATTTGGTAAGGTTTGCTTTGATATATATCCAGGTGAGTTTGTTACTCTCATAGGACATTCAGGTTGTGGTAAAACAACTCTATTGAATATTCTGGCAGGTTTAAGTACTGCATCTGCAGGAGGTGTTTTGGTTAATAATCAAGAAATAAATGGTACTTCGCTAGATCGAGCAGTAATTTTTCAAAGTCACGCGTTATTACCATGGATGACTGTAATGCAAAATATTGATTTCGCAGTGAAATCTAGATGGCCTGAAATGGCATCTGAAAAAAGAAAAAGTCACTGTAATGAATTTATAAAACTAGTTTCATTAGAAGGTTCTGAAAACAAACAACCTAGTCAGTTATCAGGTGGTATGAAACAACGAGTTGGTATAGCAAGGGCATTAGCAATTGAGCCAAAAATAATGTTGATGGACGAACCTTTCTCGGCATTGGACGCACTTACTCGTGGTTCATTACAACAAGAGTTATTAACAATTTGTGCAAAAAGTAAACAAACTAGTTTTATGATTACTCATGATATTGATGAAGCTATATTACTTTCAGATAGGATTATCTTAATGACCAACGGTCCGAATGCTCGTATTTGTGAAATTGTCAACAATACTCTCCCAAAAGGTCGTACGCGATCTAATCTTCATACATTTGATAATTATTATCCGATGCGTAATCATTTATTAGAATTTTTGATCAATCGTTCGAAAAATTTTAAAGCTGAATTAAACAGTGCAAATTATAACCCAAGGGTGCCCCCAATAGTTCATCCTAAAGCAGCATAATAAATTTTCAAAATTGAACTTATAAAAATACGAATTTAAGATTTTGTACTGGAAAATAAAATATTAAAAATTGGAGATATTAATGAATAACAACTCAATTCCTGTGACACTTCTTACAGGTTATTTAGGCGCCGGTAAGACAACACTTCTAAATAAAATTTTGTCAGAAAAACATGGTAAAAAATATGCAGTTGTAGTTAACGAATTTGGTGAAGTTGGTATTGATAATGAATTAATTATTTCGTCAGAAGAAGAAGTTTTTGAAATGAATAATGGCTGTATTTGTTGTACTGTACGTGGAGATTTAATTCGAATATTATCTGGTTTGTTAGAAAGAGATGAAAATTTTGAAGGTATTCTAATTGAAACAACAGGCCTAGCAGATCCTGGTCCTGTTATACAAACTTTTTTTGTAGATGATGATCTTAGAGATAAAGTACATTTGGATCAAGTTGTAACAGTTGTCGATAGTGCACATTTTTTATCTAGAATTAAAGATAGTCATGAAGCAGAAGAGCAAGTCGCATTTGCTGATTTGATTATAGTTAATAAAAAAGATCTTGTTAATAAAGATTATTTAACCGATGTTAGTAAGAAAATTAGAGTATTAAATAACCAAGCCGATCTAATAGAAACCGTCAATTGTGAAGTTGATTTAGATAAGCTTTTAGACAGAAAATCATTTTCGCTCGATAGATTATTGAAAATAGAACCTGGCTTTATGGAAGAAGATCCTGCTGATCATGTTCATGATGATACAATATCGTCAATATGTTTGACATGTGAAGAACCGCTTAATCCAAAAAAATTCTCATCTTGGATGCAAAATCTTATTCGTGAGTTTGGGACAAATATATTCCGTTCTAAAGGTATTTTGTATTTTAAAAATAGTAATAAACAGTATGTCTTTCAGGGGGTCCACATGGTTATGGACAGTAAATGGGGTCCTGATTGGAAAGATGAGAGCGATAAGGTTAGTAAAATTGTATTTATCGGACGTGGCCTTGATGCGATGAATTTAAAGGAAGGTTTTGATAAATGCGTAGGAGAAGTTTCAAATGAACAGATTAGAAAAGAAAATGCAGTATGATCACGGATTTAGTTCTGTAAATCCAAACATAAAGTTGAATGAAAAGCCAATTGGCTCGAATATAACTTCCCTAGTTTATAATGGTAATTATGCAACCGCAGGTCTGGGGGATGGTCGTATAATTAAAATTAAAGAAGACGAAAATCCAGCAACATTATTTTCACATAAGAGTGCTGTAACCTCAGTAATTTTTTCAAATGAAAATTCGAC
>QBZS01000013.1:0-31896 GCA_003279355.1 SAR116 cluster bacterium AG-335-N04 | reverse complement strand
GTAATAGAAGTAATTTTAAAATTTAAAACAAAATTTGGACATTGTGAGGGTGTTGTAAGACTATACGAAGACCTTGAGGCTCCAAGAATGTTTAAAGCATGGAGTTTTCTTACAGCTTTAAGTAACCTCAATTCTTCATTTAACAAGAAAGAAGATGAATATGAAAACACCTTAGAAGGCCCCAATTGGTTAGATGTCAGAACAGAAGATAGGTTATATAAAGATAGAGACCCTGAAGTTTTAGTTGTTGGGAGTGGACAAGCTGGCTTATCAATTGCTGCAAGATTAAAGCAACAAAATATAGACACCCTTGTTATAGATAAAAACGAAAGGGTAGGGGATAACTGGAGAAATAGGTATCACTCTCTAAAATTGCATAATCAGACACATGTAAATCACCTTCCTTATATGCCATTTCCGCCTACCTGGCCAACATATATTCCCAAAGACAAATTAGCAGGATGGTTTGAGTATTATGCTGAGAGTATGGAGTTAAATGTTTGGACAAAAACGACTTTTATTAGTGCAGAATACGATGAATCCGAAAAAAATTGGAAAGTTATACTTAGATTAACTGATGGTAATGAAAGGATAATGAAGACTAAGCATATAGTAATGGCTGTAGGTGTAAGCTCAGTTCCTAATCGCAATAAAATTCCTGGAATGGAAGGTTATAAGGGTAAGGTAATACACTCTACAGACTACAGTAGCGGTAGAGATTATAAAGGTAAAAATGTATTAGTGTATGGAACAGGTACTAGTGCCCATGATGTTGCACAAGATTTATATGTCCATGGTGCAAATGTTAAAGTAGTTCAGAGATCGCCATCTATGGTTGTTAATGTTGAGCCAAGCGCACAACTACCTTATCAATTATATAAAGAAGGTCCCAACACGGACGATTGTGATTTAATTACTATTTCAACTCCTCTTGATGTTCTGAAAAAAACACATCAACTTCTCACTCAAAAAACAAAAGAGATTGATAAGCCTTTATTGGATAAATTAGAAGAAGTTGGATTTAGATTAGAATACGGTGAAGAAAATACTGGATGGCAATTTAAATATCTAACTAGAGGTGGTGGTTATTATTTTAATGTAGGAGCATCTGATTTAATAGCTAATGGAAAGATTAAAGTAATACAATTTTCAGATATCTCTAATTTTAATCCTTCAGGAATAGAGATGAAATCAGGCGAAAATTTTGAAATTGATTTGATGGTCACCGCAACCGGTTATAAAGGTCAAGAATATGTGGTTGAAAAGTTTTTTGGAAAATCAATTGTTGAAAAGATTGGACCTATTTGGGGGTTTGATAACAATAGACAAGAACTAAGAAATATGTGGATGCAGACTAAACAACCTGGATTATGGTTTCATGCAGGAAGTTTAGCTCAATGCAGAATTTTTTCAAAATTCTTAGCTTTACAAATTAAAGCAATCAAAGAGGGTATACTGAATTAATTGGATAAATCTTAAGGTCTAATTTTAGCACCAGAAAGTTTTTCGTACGTAAGAGCAACGTTGCTCATATCAGCTTCTTCACCAAATTCATCTATTGTAGTTTTTAAAAGCTCTTGAGTTAATTTTCCTAGTGGAATGTTAACTTGATTAGCTTCAGCAATTTTAGTTGCAACACCAGCATCCTTTTTCATCAAACCAGTGCTGAAACCTTGGATCATTTTTCCAGAAAGAATATTGTCCGGAAGTGTGATTTCTGTCGCATAGTTTCTTCCGGAACTCTTCTGGATAATATTCACAGCTTTTTCAGGCTCAACACCGTCTTTTACTAGCATGGAGATAACTTCGAATGTAGCCATTCTACATATTAAATTGAGTAAGTTGTTACCCGCCTTGATTGAATGTCCTGATCCAATCTCACCTGCATAGAATATATTTGTACTGATATCGTCCATTATAGGTTTAATAGTAGAAAATTGATCTTCAGTTCCACCTACCATTATAGCTATATTGCCTTGGTTAGCTCCTTTGGGCCCCCCACTTACTGGAGCATCTATAAAATTAATATCTTTTTGTTTAAGAGCCTTAGAAATTTTTCTGGTAATTTCTGGCTCTCCTGTAGTCATGTCAATAATGTATGTATCTTTCTTAGCAGATTTTACCAATCCATTATCTCCTTTTACAACTTTTTCTACAATAGCACTGGTTGGTAAACATAAAAAAATTCGTGTAGTTTGCGAGGCTAATTCTGCAGGATTAGAACAAGCCAAAGCTCCTTTGTCTGTAAAGTATTTAATATTATTTTCATCAAGGTCGTGAACAACAAGCTGGTATTTCTTAAGCAATCTTTCAGCAAGGGGGGCACCCATGTTACCTAACCCAATAAATCCTATTTTTTCCATGAGAATCTCCTGAAGCAGGTACTCAATAAATTTAGGAGAAAGTACCAAAAATATTTTTATTAAAACAGTCTCGTTTACTTATTTTATCATACCAAAGTTTTAAATTTGTTAAATTAGGACGCTCTATCGGCAAAGTATTATACCTGTAGGAAGCGACACCCATAATAATATCTGACATACCAAAACTATTATTTAAAATATACTCTCGATCGCTCAAAAAATTATCAAAAATTTCAAATTTTTTATTCAATAAGACAATATTCTTATCAATTAGCTTTTGATCCCGATCTTCAGGAGGGTTTCTTACTAATCCCCAGAAGATTGGTGTCATATTCAATTGTAAGTCAGTTGCTTGAAATTCCATCCACTGCTCAGCAATTGCTATATCTTCCGCATTTGATGTTTCGTAAACATCAGTATACTTTCTATAAAGATATCTTACAATGCTGTTTGATTGATTAATTATAGTACCATTATGATCTAAAGTAGGAACAATCAGTTGAGGGTTTAACTTCTCATAGTTTTCTACATTAACAATGCCAAACTTTCCATGTTCGTCATGCCACTTAAATTCAATATTTAATTCGCAAAGGGTCCACGAAACTTTCTGAACATTAATAGAGTTTCGTCTTCCGTATAATTGTATCAAGAAATTGTCCTTTTTATTTCATTACAGATAGGGGAGTGGAGCTTAAGTTTTGAACAAGTATAGAATTTCTGTCTACAAGTTTTGCGACTGTAGGAGCAATGTTTTCTAACCACTCTTTGCTTTCATAAACATCTTTATAAAGCTTTACTTTTTCCTCCTGATTTTCAAATCTTCTAATCCAGACATAGGTATTGCCTTTTTCTTCAGAATTCATAACGCGTTCGCCATTTTCCAAGGCAAATTGATCGGAACTATCCATGACAAAACTGCCATGAATAACCATACCTTTTTCTATCTGGAAAGGCATAATAGTTTTTTCCATATATGATACCCATTCATCCATTTTTCCTGGAGAAATCTGATAAATTCTTAATTCAAAAAATGCACTCATTACAACACTCCATTAAAGTAATAAAACATAAACATTATATAATTAAATTTAATTATTCAAATTTTCATTTATATTAATCTTATAAGCTTTGAGGAGGTGAGTAATGGATTATACACAAGGATGTTTTGTCGGAAGAATTTGGAACACCGCACAAGGTGGTCCTTGTTTAGTGACTATAAAAGACAACTATGTATACGACATAACATCTAAAGAAATTCCCACTATAAGAGATTTACTTGAGCTCAACGATATCAAAGAATATATAGACCGTTGTGAGAGTACTAAACTAGTTTCTACTGAAATTCTATTTCAATCCAGCATGAAAAAAAACTCAGATATATCTCTACTCGCTCCCTGTGATTTCCAAGCTATTAAAGCGTGTGGTGTTACGTTTGCTAAATCTATGGTTGAAAGAGTTATTGAAGAAAGAGCAGCAGGTGATCCCAAGAAAGCAGAAAGTCTGAGAAATCATATTGGGGGATTAATTGGCGATAGCTTGCAAAATATCATTCCTGGTTCGCAAAAAGCTAATGAAGTGAAAAAAGTGCTTATTAGCGAAGGCTTATGGTCACAATATTTAGAGGTTGGAATAGGTAAAGATGCTGAAGTTTTTACTAAGGCTCAAACTTTATCATCTGTTGGTTTTGGAGCAGAAGTTGGTTTAAATCCAGTTTCTAATTGGAATAATCCTGAGCCTGAAATTGTTTTAGCAGTTAATAGTAAAGGAGTAATTAAAGGAGCTACTCTTGGCAATGATGTTAATTTAAGAGATGTAGAAGGGCGTTCTGCTCTCCTTTTAGGTAAAGCAAAAGATAATAATGCCTCTTGTTCAATAGGACCATTTATAAGAATTTTTGATGCAAGCTACACCCTTAATGACATGAAATCAGCCCATATATCTCTCAAAGTCGAGGGTAAAGATGATTATGTGCTTAATGGTTCAAGCTCTATGTCTGAAATAAGTAGGGATCCAGAAGATCTTGTAAGTCAAACTATAGGTAGACATCATCAATATCCAGACGGATTTATGTTGTTTTTGGGGACTTTATTCGCCCCTACAGAAGATAGAGATGTTCTTGGTGAAGGCTTTACTCATAAAATTGGAGACAAAGTTACAATTTCAGAACCAAATTTGGGAGAATTAATAAATTATGTAAATTTGTCCACAGCTTGTCCACAATGGGATTTTGGAATAGCTTCAATGATAAAGAATTTAAGTCAAAGAGATCTTTTATAAATAATTAAGGATTTTAGTATGAATGACACAATGAAAGGTTCTTTGGTAGGTGTTAAAGTTATCGATTTTTCTACTCTTTTACCAGGACCGCTTGCAAGTTTGTTTTTAGCTGAAACTGGTGCAGAAGTTATTAAAATTGAAAGACCCGAGATTGGCGACGAGATAAGGTTATCTCAGC
This sequence comes from SAR116 cluster bacterium AG-335-N04, assembly GCA_003279355.1. Classification (GTDB taxonomy): domain Bacteria; phylum Pseudomonadota; class Alphaproteobacteria; order Puniceispirillales; family Marisalimonadaceae; genus Marisalimonas. The sequence goes on along the minus strand of QBZS01000013.1, from coordinate 27,078 downwards.
CTAAATGGAATGATCAAAGTGTATCTTTTTCAATGCTTAATAGAGGAAAGAAAAGTTTATCATTAGATCTTAAAGATCCAAAAAATTTAAAAATTTTGGAGCCTATAATTAGAAATACTGATATTATAATTGAACAATTTAGACCGGGCGTTATGAAGAGGCTTGGTTTAGATTATGAAACTTTAAAAAAAATTAATAAGAAAATAATTTATGTCTCTATAACTGGCTATGGACAAAAAGGTCCTAAAAGTATGGTAGCTGGTCATGATCTAAATTACATTGGAAACACAGGGTTGTTAAGCTTAAGTATGGGAAGTAGTGACAAAACAGTAGTCCCTCCAGGATTAATCGCTGATATAGCAGGTGGGTCATATCCAGCCGTAATAAATATTTTGTTGGCCCTCAGAAAAAGAGATATAAACCAGGAAGGATCGTACATAGATATTTCAATGACAGACAATCTATTCCCCTTCATGTTTTGGGGGTTAGGATCCGGCTTTTCAAAAAATACTTGGCCCGGTAACTCTGACTCAAATTTATCTGGGGGATCTCCTAGATATAATATTTATGAGACAAAAGATGGTGGTTATTTGGCGGCTGCACCTTTAGAAGACAGGTTTTGGAATAAGTTTTGTGAGGCAATAGATTTACCTAAAAATTATATAAATATGGATAATAATCCAAAGAAAGTTATTCAGAGAATCAGAGATATAATTAAATTAAAAAATAAAGATCATTGGTTTGATGTTTTTGAAAAAGCTGATTGTTGTTGTTCTATAGTTAAATCATTGGAAGAAGCTATAAATGACAACCATTTTAAAGTAAGGGAGATTTTTTCAAGAAAAATTTTAAGTGAAGAAGGACACGAAATACCTGCCTTACCTGTTCCTATAGACAATCAATTTAGAAAAGCTAAAATAGGGGAAAAAGCACCAAAACTTGGTGTTCATAATGATTTATTTTTTAAAGCAAAATAATCATTAACTTGACCTAGTCAATTCATCTTGTCAAAGTAATGGGATAAGAAGCCAGTTTTTTTGGTTAAGCTTTTGGAGATGTATGATGAAAAGATTGAACGACTTAGAATCTTATTGGATGCCATTTACAGCCAATAGGGATTTCAAAAAAGATCCTCGGATGGTTGTTTCAGCTGATGGTATGTATTACAAAAGTGAAACTGGCAAAGATATTTTAGACAGTGCTGCTGGATTATGGTGTGTCAATGCAGGACATAATAGACCAGAGATTACGTCAGCAATTTCCCAACAAGCGGCCACTTTAGATTTTGCCCCAAGTTTTCAATATGGACATCCAAAAGCTTTTGAATTAGCAAGTCGTGTTGCTGACTTATTTCCTAAGGGTTTAGATCATGTCTTTTTTACAAACTCTGGTTCAGAGGCTGTAGACAGCACTCTTAAAATTGCTTTAGCTTACCATAGGGCTAGAGGAAAAGGGACAAAGACGAGATTAATTGGTCGTGAAAGAGGATATCATGGTGTAGGTTTTGGGGGGATCTCTGTTGGAGGTATGCCTCGAAATAGACAGTATTTTGGAACACTACTCTCTGGCGTTGATCATATATCTCACACTCACCTGCCAGATAAAAATAAATTCTCTAAAGGGTCTCCTGAACATGGTGATTATTTGGCTGACACCTTAGAAAACATTGTAGCTCTTCACGATGCATCCACTATTGCTTCAGTAATTGTTGAGCCAATAGCAGGATCAACAGGGGTTCTCCCACCACCTAAAAATTACTTAAAAAGATTAAGAGAAATTTGTGATAAGCATGATATTTTATTAATTTTTGATGAAGTTATAACTGGTTTTGGTCGATTAGGAAAAGCCACCGCTTCAGAATATTTTAGAGTTACACCTGATATAATTTCATGTGCTAAGGCAATTACCAATGGTATAATTCCAATGGGAGCGGCTGTAGTATCCAAAGAAATATATGATACTATGATGGATGAAGCCGATATGCCAATAGAGCTTTTTCATGGATATACGTATTCTGGACACCCAATTGCCTCAGCAGCAGGTCTAGCTACCTTGGACATCTATAGAGACGAAGATTTATTCAATAAAGCAGGTAAAACAGCAAAGTATTTGGAAAGTGTAATTCATCAACTTAAAAATGATAAAAATGTCATTGATATCAGAAATTTAGGCTTGGTCGCCTCTATTGAGATTGCTGCAAGGCCAGGAGCAGTTGGTGCTCGTGGTTATGAAGCTATGAAAAAAGCTTGGCACAGAGGTTTGATGTTAAGAGTTACAGGAGATACCCTAGCTTTTTCACCGCCGTTAATAGCAGAAAAACATGACATTGATAAAATTTTTGAAATTGTTCAATCTGTTCTTAAAAATTTAGACTAAATTTTTTATACTATTGATAGGAACCTTTATATAAACACTACCGTTATCTTCTGGTGGTGGTAGGTTACCAGCTCTCATGTTCACTTGAATTGAAGGAATAATAAGTTTTGGCATGTTCAGTGTTTTATCTCTAGCTTCTCTGATCTTAACAAACTCATCTTCTAAAATTGATGTTTTAACGTGAACATTATTTTCTTTTTGTTCACCAACTGTTGTTGACCATTTAACTTCTCTTGAAGAAGGTGGGTAATCGTGACAAACAAAAATTCTTGTTTCATCAGGATAACTTAATATTTTCTGTATCGATCTATAAAGCTGGCGGGCGTCTCCACCTGGAAAGTCTGCTCTTGCACTACCTAAGTCAGGCATAAATAATGTGTCACCTACAAAGATAGAGTTTCCAATAACATGAGCCGTACACGCAGGGGTATGGCCTGGTGTATTAATGACTTTACAATTTATATTTCCAATTTTGTACTCATCATTATCTTTAAATAGTTTGTCAAATTGACTGCCATCTCTTTGAAACTCAGTACCAGCATTAAATGTTTTCCCAAAAATATTTTGGATATCTGAAATTTTTTCAGATATCCCTATCTTACCTCCAAGTTTTTTTTGAATATAAGGAGAAGCAGATAAGTGATCCGCGTGGACGTGAGTCTCAATAAGCCATTCTACATTTAATTTATTTTGATCAACATAAGATATTATTTTATCTGCATTTACATAATCTATGTCACCAGACGAATAATTAAAATCTAACACACTATCAATAATAGCACATTTTTTTTCTATATTGTCATGAACCACGTAGCTTATCGTAGATGTTTGATCATCAAAGAACCCTTTAATATGGAGGTTTTTGTCTATTTTAATTTCGTTCATTCTTTAACCTTTTTAAATTATTTTATTGATGGTATGGGTCTTTTAGTTTTTTCATTTGTCATTAAAATTGTTTCTAAGCTTTTCGCAATTTCTGATAACTCTACATCTTTACCAGCAGGAGCAATTAATTGGATGCCGAAAGGCATTTCTTTATGATCTAACCCACATGGTAATGCCCAAACGCATGGAATTGCCATTGTTGATGCATAACTTAGTGATAACCAGCGCATATAAGTTGGCAATTTTTCGTCATTAATATTATCTACAAATAATTGCTTGTGTGGATAAGGCGATACTGATGCAGCAGGGCAAATTAAGACATCATAATCATTAAAAAAATTTCGAAAGTTTTTATATATTTTTGTTTGCATAACATGAGCTGATGAAACGTCAGCAAGACTATACTTTAATCCTCTTTCAACATTATCAATTACATTCGGTCCTAATAAATCTTTATAATTATCAAGTTTGTCTTTATGAGAAGCAACATAGTTAAAGCCTCTAATAACTTCAAAGCAACTGTGAATATCTAAAAAATCTGGTTCGTCTTGATCGGCTGTTAGAAAATTGCTTTTAAAAGTATCAATCTTTTTTAAAAATGTTGATTTTATATCATTATCGACTGGAGCGCATCCAAGATCATATGAAAAAGCCATTTTAATTCCAGATAAATCCGCACCTAATAGTTCATCGGGCATTGATAAACTATCTAGGCCAGAAAATGGATCTATTCTGTTTAAATTAACTTGAGCTTGAAGTAGTAGGTAAGTATCCGAAACATTTCTTCCCATAGGACCTTGGACTGAAAAAGGGTTTAAGCCAACAGAGGCTTCGGTAGCGGGAACAAGTCCAGGCGAAGGTCTAAAACCAGTAACACCACAAAAACCTGCTGGAGTTCTAAGGCTTCCTCCGTAATCACTTCCATTTGCCAATGGCATCATGTTTGTTGCTAATGCAGCTGCACTTCCACCTGAGGAACCTGCTGGAGTTTTAGTTATATCAAATGGATTAGACGTGGCGCCATAAACTCTATTTTTTGTGTTTCCTCCAGCCCCAAATTCTGGAGTGTTGGTTTTACAAAATATAATTGCACCTTCGTTTCTAATATCTTCAACTATAGTATCATCGCTTTTAGGTATTCTATCTTCATAAATTTTGGATCCAGAAGTTGAGCGTAAATTCTTTACTGTATTTAAATCTTTAATTCCAACTGGGAGACCATGTAGTATCCCAAGTTCTGATCCTGACATAACTTCGTCTTCAGCTTTTTTGGCCTGTTTTAATACGTCAATTTTGTCTATTGCTACAACCGCATTTATTGAAGGATTGTGTTTTTCTATCTGTTCAATACAACTTGTAGTTAATTCAACGGGTGAAAGTTGCTTATTACCAATTAACTTTCTTGCTTCAGTAGCGTTTAGATCACATGGTCTTGTCATTTATTTTCCTATCAAAAAGAAGATCACATTTTATTATAGTTTAGTAAAGTGAGAAACAACAAACTTGACATTATTTAAATTTAATAATATTTGAATATTGAGAACGATTATCAAATAATATATAATTTAAGTTATGAATAATAAAGAAAAATTAAGAAATGCAGGACTTAGACCTACTAAACAAAGGATGATAGTCGCTGATATATTATTAAATGGTTTAAATCGACATTTTACCGCTGAAGATCTCCAAGATGAAATTAATTCATCTGGTAATTCTATGTCTATAGCTACCGTATATAACTGTTTAAAAAAATTTAAAAATTGTGGACTTATAAAACAAGTTGAAACTTCTAAAGATACAGCAATATTTGATACAAACACTGACTATCATCACCATTTTTTAAATGAAGAGACTGGTGAGTTAATAGATATTGAAAACGAAGAGGTAAGTTTACATAAGCTGCCTGAAATCCCTCAAGGATATTTAAACAATGGTATTGAAGTTATTATAAAATTAAAGAGAGATAATTAAAATTTTACTTTAAAACCGTTCTAAACTACTTGACATATATCTTCACAATTCATATTTTCAATTAACAAATTCAATATATCTCTCGAGAAAGGATTCCTTATGGATGACATAGGTAAATGCCCAGTAATGCATGGTTCAGCCACTACAAATAGTGGTGTAAGTACATCAAATCGTGATTGGTGGCCCAATCAATTAAATTTAAGTATACTTCATCAAAATGATAAAAGATCAAATCCTATGAGTTTGGATTTTGATTACAGAGAAGAGTTTAAAAAACTTGACTATCAAGCATTGAAGAAAGATTTAAACGATTTAATGACTGACTCACAAGAATGGTGGCCTGCAGACTACGGTCATTATGGTCCTTTTTTTATCCGTATGACTTGGCATGCTGCCGGAACATACCGAACAAGTGATGGCCGTGGCGGCGGTGGGACAGGAGATCAGCGTTTTGCACCACTCAACAGTTGGCCAGACAATGGTAATTTAGATAAAGCAAGACGATTATTATGGCCAATTAAACAAAAATATGGAAATAAAATTAGCTGGGCTGACTTGTTTATTTTGACCGGAAATGTTGCAATTGAATCTATGGGTGGTAAGACATTTGGTTTTAGTGGTGGACGTGCCGATATTTGGTCTCCACCTGAAGATATATATTGGGGCCAAGAAAATGAATGGTTAGAAAATAAACGATATTCAGGTGATCGAGAATTAGAAATGCCTCTTGGTGCTGTTCAAATGGGTTTGATTTATGTGAACCCTCAAGGTCCTGACGGTAATCCTGACCCATTAAAAAGTGCTAGAGATATCCGCGAAACTTTTGCGAGAATGGCTATGAATGATGAAGAGACAGTTGCTCTTACAGCAGGTGGTCATACTTTTGGTAAAGCTCATGGAGCATCTGATCCTGACAAATATGTTGGTGCAGAACCAGAGGGAGCGCCAATAGAGCAAATGGGATTTGGATGGCAAAACTCATTTGGTTCAGGTGTTGGAAGAGATACTATTACAAGTGGTATTGAAGGTGCGTGGACTGCTAATCCAACACAGTGGGACAATGGATATTTTGATCTTCTTCTGGGTTACGAATGGAAATTAGTTAAGAGCCCTGCAGGCGCTTATCAATGGCATCCTATTAACCCTAAACAAGAAGACTTAGCGCCAGATGCTCAAGATGGTTCTATAAAAGTAACAACTATGATGACAACTGCCGATATGGCGATGAGAGAAGATCCTTCTTACAAAGTGATTTCTAAAAGATTCCATGAGAATCCTGACCAATTTCAAGATGCTTTTGCCAGAGCTTGGTTTAAATTGTTACATCGTGATATGGGACCAAAAACTCGTTATTTAGGACCCGAAGTTCCTGAAGAGGAGTTAATTTGGCAAGATCCAGTCCCGGCCGGCGATAAAAATTATGATATTGAGGCTGTTAAAGCACTTATTTCCGCAAGTGGATTATCTACAAAAGAAATGGTTGAGACTGCTTGGGCAAGTGCTTCAACGTATAGAGGTACAGACATGCGTGGTGGAGCAAATGGAGCCCGCATACGTCTTGAGCCACAAAAAAGTTGGGAAGTAAATAAGCCAAATGAGCTATCTAAAATCTTAGATATTTATTCTGGTATCTCAGATAAGACAGGTGCATCTATTGCTGATATAATTGTTTTAGCGGGAAATGTAGGAATTGAAAAAGCTTCTGGACAAAGTCTTGAGTTTATTCCTGGAAGAGGTGACGCAATTCAGGAAAATACCGATGTTGACTCTTTTGCAGTTTTAGAGCCAGTAGTAGACGGTTTCAGAAACTTTCAAAAGGAAGATTATGGTGTTAGCCCTGAAGAGATGCTTTTAGATAGAGCTCAAATCATGGGTCTTACAGCTCCTGAAATGACAGTTCTGATTGGTGGCATGAGATCCTTAGGCATTACTACTAACGGCCAAGGTGTTTTTTCAGAACCAACAGGTAAATTGTCTAATGACTTCTTCTTAAAACTTCTTGATATGGGTATTGAATGGAAACCAGTTAACAGCAATACTTATCAAGGTGTGAATAGATCAACAGGTGAAAAAATCAGTTCTGCTACACGTGTGGATTTGGCATTTGGTTCAAACTCTCAATTAAGGGCTATAGCAGAAGTTTATGCATGTAGTGACTCAAATGATAAATTTATTAGAGACTTCATATCTGCTTGGAATAAAGTTATGAACTCAGACAGATTTGATTTGATAAAATAAGAGTTATTTAAAAATTAAATTAGGCGGTTTTAATCGCCTTTTTTTATGAACGAGGATGTATTGCTTTGTGTAACTTTAGTAATTCACTTTCATTAACGTCAGTATATCTCTGTGTTGTAGAAAGACTTGAATGGCCCAAAAGTTGTTGAATAGCTCTTAGATCTGCTCCACCAGACAGTAAATGAGTTGCAAATGCATGTCGAAGTGCATGTGGGGTAGTATGAGATGGTAAGCCTAATTCATATCTTAAATTTTCAACTCTCCTTTGAATAATTCTTGGAGAAAGTTCTCCACCTCTTTTTCCAAGAAACAGTGGATCATCTTCTTTTACATCATATGGGCACAGGTCAAGGTATTCCTTAACACCCTCACAGATTATAGGTAACAAGGGTACATCTCTATACTTATTACCTTTTCCTTTTACTCTTAACCAGTCACTTCTTGGAGCTTCTTTCTTTTTAAGAGATAATGCTTCGCTTATTCTAAGACCTGAACCATATAATAATAACATTACAGCTCTATCTCGAAGATTAATCCATTGGTCATTTTCATTATCCATTAGAGATACAAAAGCTTTAGCGACAAGATCCGAATCAATGGATTTAGGATAACTTCTTCTAAGTTTTGGACTTTTGAAAATAGATATATCAAGAGATAAAATAACTTTATCCTTCAACAAGAATTTAAAAAAATTTTTTAAGCTGGATATTTTTCTTGCAACTGTCGGTCTTGATAATTCTCGTTCTGACAATACTGATAAGAATTCTCTTAAAATATACTTATCAGGAGATAAAAAGTCATGATTTCTATCAGTACAAAATTTTAAAAATTCTACTACATCTCTTTTATAGGCATCAAGAGTATGCCCCTCATACCCTCTAATATTTTCTAAATATTTAATCCAAGGTACAACAACATTATTTTTTGTATTTAGGATATTATTTTGTTTTCTAGTATCCATAAATCAACTTATAAAATTGATTGACCCGTTTTTTTCCAGTCAGATAAGAAATCTGCCAGACCCTTATCGGTAAGTGGATGATTGTACATGGCTTTTAAAAACTTTGGTGGAATGGTTGCAACATCTGCACCTAATTTTGCTGAGTCTATAATATCTTGGACACTTCTTATTGAGGCAGCAAGAACCTTTGTCCCTAATCCATGAATATCATAAATTTCAGTTATCTCTGAAATTAAGTTCATACCATCTGCACCTATATCATCTAGTCTTCCAATAAAAGGTGATATGAAAGAAGCACCTGCTTTTGCTGCTAAAAGTGCTTGAGCGGAACTGAAACATAAGGTTACATTTACCATAATACCGTCATCTGAAAATGCTTTGCATGCTCTAAGACCATCAAAAGTCAGAGGTACTTTGATGGCAACATTTTGAGCAATTGCAGATAGTTTTTTTCCTTCTAATAGCATGTTATCAAAATCGGTTGCTGTGACTTCTGCACTTACGGGTCCTGACACCTCATTACAAATTTCTTCAATGGTTTCAATAATATTTCTTCCAGATTTAGCTATTAAAGAGGGATTTGTTGTAACTCCGTCAATTAACCCAGTAACATTTAATGATTTTATTTCTTCAATTTCAGCAGTATCTATGAATAATTCCATCTTTTATCCTTTATGGGTTTTTATAATTAAAAAAAACTAATATTTCATTAAACATATTTTATAATACATTATGTAAATAATGATAACTATATTTAGCTTTAAAAAAATTTCATAAAGATGATTAATGAAAAATATTAAATCAAATGAAGTTGCTGTTCTTGTAAGTGGTCCATTTAATGAACCATTTGATTATTCAGTTAGAAGTAAAAAAGATGGTGTCTGCGTAGGGCAAGTTGTATTAGTGCCTTTTGGAAAAAGAAAAAATGTTGGAATTATTGTTGGTGAGGGTAAAAGAATTATACCTAAGGAAAAGTTAAAAAAAATTGAAGAAATATATGAAATTAATCCTATACCCCAACCTTGTATAGAGTTAATTAATTTTTTAGCAAATTGGTATTGTGTATATAAAGGATTAGTCCTTAAGATGGTTTTATCTCCGGTCGAGGCAATAACATCTACAGAATATAAAAAAGTATATAAAAGCAAATTTCAAGATAATGAAGAAATAGAGGCAATTAACGAATATAAAATCACTCCTAAAAGGAAACTTATTTTAGATTTTTTATTTGTATCAAAACAAACTGTATTCCAAGAGGATCTGATAGACAATACCGGTGTCTCTAAATCAATTTTAAAAGATATGACTAAAAAAAATCTTATTGTTGAAAAGTTGGTAAAAAAGCAAGCCTATTCAAATTTAAAAGTTCCTAATTATAACAAAATAAAATTTGAAATTAACAAATTTTTGAATTCAGAACAAAAAAATGCAGTTGAAAAAATTAATGTCTCGATAAAGAAAAAAAAACCAGATTGTTTTTTGTTGGATGGTGTTCCTGGTTCTGGTAAGACTGAGACTTATTTTCAAACAGTTAAAACTTGTTTAGATGAAGGTAAGCAAATTTTAATCTTGCTTCCAGAAATATCTTTAACACCAGATTGGGAAAAAAGATTTTACCAAACTTTTTCTTTTGCGCCTCTAGTCTGGCATTCTGGAATATCTAAAACAAAAAAGAAACTAATTTGGTTATCCGCACTAAATGGTTTAGCTGGGGTTATTGTAGGAGCAAGATCTGCATTAATGCTTCCTATTCTAAATCTAGGTTTAATTATTGTTGATGAAGAGCATGACTCAGCTTTTAAACAGGAAGAAGGCGTAAGATATAACGCTAGAGATATGGCAATCTATAAAGCTATCAGATCATCTGTACCGATAGTTTTAGCATCTGCCACACCATCGTTAGAAACTTATCATAATATGAAAATAGGTAAATATATTCATTTAACCTTACCAAAAAGAGCAACTGGAGCTGCTTTACCTGATATAAAACTTATTGATTTAAAGACTAATACTCCTGAGCGTGGTAAATGGATATCTTCAGTATTAACAAATGAAATAAAATCTAAATTAGATAATAGAGAACAAAGTTTACTTTTTTTAAATAGAAGAGGTTATGCACCATTAACTATTTGCAATTCTTGTGGCAATAAAATTAAATGTGTTAATTGTGAAACATGGCTAGTTGAACACAGATCACAAAATACATTGGTTTGTCACCATTGTGGTTATACAAAAACAATTTCTAATACTTGCGATATATGTGGCACTGAAGGGCAAATAAAAGCATGTGGACCAGGAGTTGAGCGCATTGAGGAAGAAATAAATCAATTATTTCCGGAAGCTAAATTATCAGTTCTTTCAAGTGATACTATGAAAAGTCAAAAAACATTAGTAAAGACACTTGAAAAGATAAAAAATAACAAAGTAGATATTATAATAGGTACTCAGATGATTGCCAAAGGGCATGATTTTCCAGGTTTAAAATTAGTTGGAATTATAGACAGTGATGTAGGCTTATCTGGTGGTGATTTACGGGCGTCAGAACGAAGTTTTCAACTCTTACAACAAGTATCAGGTAGATCTGGTAGACACTCAATAGATAAACAGGACAAAGGTGTTGTTTTTCTTCAAACATACGATAATGAAAATCCAATAATTAGGGCAATCGCCAAAAATAATCGAGATGAATTTTTTGAAAAGGAACTTTCATCAAGGAAAAATGCTAATATGCCTCCTTATGGGCGATTGGCAGCCATAATTTTATCTTCTAAATATGAAAAAAAATTAGATGGTTTTGCATCGGAATTATTAAGAGTAGCGCCATCATTTAAAAATGTTAAGATTTTTGGCCCAGCTCCAGCTCCTTTATATTTTTTAAGGGGGAAATACAGGCGAAGATTTTTAATCAAATCAGATAAAACAGTTAACATTCAAGATGTCCTTTTGAATTGGACAAATAAAATTAAAACTCCGCATAATGTTAAGTTGACTATAGATATTGACCCTTTTTCTTTTATGTAAAATTAATTTCATATGACTACCTTGTTGCTTGCATTGAGATCAATGCTGTGTTAGCAATCCTTATATTTTTATTTTAAATATAAGGAAATAATAAGATGAGCGGATCATCTGGATTGTCAGGTAGATATGCCAAAGCTTTACATGAGTTAGCTACAGAAAAAAAAATTACATCTAAAATAGTTAAAGACTTTGAATCATTAAAAGGAATACTAAATAGCAATGGTTTATTCCAGAATATGATTAAATCACCTGCTGTAACTAAAGCTAATAAACAATCTTCTATTGTTAAAATTTTAAAAAAAGCAAAGGTTGACAATTTAACCATTAAATTTTGTGGTACTTTAGCTAATAATGGTCGTTTATTTTTAATACATGAAATAATAGATGTTTTCTTATCTGAAGTATCTAGAATCAATGGTGAAGTTCAGGCTGAAGTTACTTCATCTTTTGAATTAGATAAAGTACAACAAAGTAAAGTAGAATCGGCGATATCTGAAGCTACCGGGGTCAAAAAAATAGTTTTGTCAAAAAAAGTTGATGAAACTTTAATTGGAGGACTTATAGTCAAAATTGGCTCAAAAATGATCGATAACTCGATTAAAACTAAACTTAATAGACTTGAAATAGCCATGAGAGGTACAAATTAATGGATATTCGTGCAGCAGAAATATCAACAATATTAAAAGATCAAATTGAAAACTTTGGAGCACAAGCTGAAGTGACAGAGGTAGGTAAGGTATTATCTGTTGGTGACGGAATAGCTAGAGTTCATGGTCTAGATCAAGTTCAAGCTGGTGAAATGGTGGAGTTTCCTGGTGGCATTGCTGGAATGGCTTTGAACTTAGAAAGAGATAACGTAGGTGTTGTTATCTTTGGAAGTGATAAGACTATTAAAGAAGGTGATATTGTAAAGCGAACGGGTTCTATTGTTGATGTTCCTATCGGCAAAGGACTTCTTGGAAGAGTGGTTGATGCATTAGGTAATCCCATTGATGGAAAGGGTGAATTAAAAAATGTTAAAAGGACAAGAGTTGAGTCAAAAGCCCCTGGTATTATGCCAAGAGAATCAGTAAGTGAACCAATGCAGACTGGACTTAAGGCCATAGATTCATTAATTCCTGTTGGTAGAGGACAAAGAGAACTTATTATTGGTGACAGGCAAACTGGCAAGACAGCTATAGCTATAGATACCTTTTTAAATCAGAAAAGTACTAATGATAAGGCAGGTAAAGACGATACTAAAAAATTATTTTGTATATACGTAGCTGTTGGCCAAAAAAGATCAACTGTAGCTCAAATTGTTAAAACTTTAGAAGAAAGAGGAGCCTTAGAATATTCAATTGTGGTAGCAGCTACTGCTTCAGACCCTGCACCAATGCAATTTCTAGCGCCTTATTCGGCAGCTGCAATGGGGGAGTTTTTTAGAGATAATGGAATGCATGCAGTCGTTGTATATGATGATTTATCTAAACAAGCTGTTGCATATAGACAAATGTCACTTCTTTTAAGGAGACCTCCAGGAAGAGAAGCCTATCCTGGTGACGTATTTTACTTACATTCTCGTTTATTAGAAAGGGCTGCAAAATTAAATGGAGATAATGGGTCTGGAAGTTTAACTGCACTCCCAATAATAGAAACGCAGGGAGGAGATGTTTCTGCCTTTATACCAACTAATGTTATCTCAATTACAGATGGTCAAATATTTTTAGAAACTGAATTATTTTATAAAGGTATTAGACCGGCTGTGAATGTAGGTTTATCAGTTTCCAGAGTTGGATCTGCTGCACAAATAAAAGCTATGAAACAAGTAGCAGGAACGATTAAGCTAGACCTTGCTCAATACAGAGAAATGGCTGCATTTGCTCAATTTGCTTCCGATATGGACGCCTCTACTAGACAACTTTTATCTAGAGGTGAAAGATTAACTGAATTATTAAAGCAATCACAATATTCACCAATGGAGGTTGAAGAGCAAGTAGCTGTGATATTTGCGGGTGTTAAGGGTTATTTAGATCAAATTCCTACTCAAAAGATAGGTGAGTTCGAACAAGCTCTTCTGCAGAAATTAAATATCAAAGGTTCTATGGTTTTAGATTCAATTAGAAAAGATAAAGCAATTACAGATGATACAGAAAAATCTCTAAAAGATACTCTAGATCAGTTATTAAAGAATTTTTCTTAATTATCGTGTTAATGCAAAAGGAATAGGTTAAAATGCCTTCTTTAAAAGATCTTAAAAATAGGATTGGTTCCGTAAAGTCTACCCAAAAAATAACATCTGCCATGAAAATGGTGGCAGCTGCAAAATTGAGGAAGGCTCAAGAACAAGCTTTAGCCTCCAGACCCTACACGTCTCTTATGGATAATATAGTTTCTAAAATTGCATCTAAGGCTTCTGGAAGTTCAATTGATCTTCTGGCTGGAAAACCAGAAATTAAAACTCATTTATTAGTAGTCTTTTCTGCAGATAGAGGTTTATGTGGTGGTTTCAACGGCTCAATTACGAGAACTGTTAGATCTGAGGTAAAAAAGTTAAAAGATGATGGAATAGAAGTTAAATTACTTATGGTTGGTAAAAAATCAGCTGATGCGCTTAATAGGGAGTTTGGTGAACTCTTTGTTGAAAAAATAGATGGTAAATCAGCAAAGCCAAATTATTCTGATGCTGAAGTTTTAGCAAAAAAAATCATAGATTTATTTGACAATGGACATTTTGGAGTTTGTAAAGTTTTTTATAACAAATTTGTTTCAGCTATTACACAAGAAGTTACTTTTAAATCTCTTATACCAGTTGAAGTTAAACAAAATGAGATAGAGCAAGATAATTCTAGTTCTATCTACGATTTTGAACCAGGTGAAGAAGAGATTTTAAATGATTTATTACCACGCAATTTAGCTACCCAGTTATTTAGCTCACAGATAGAGAGTACAGCAAGCGAATTAGCTGCAAGAATGACAGCAATGGATAATGCGACTAGAAATGCAGGTGATATGATAGATAATCTTACACTTCAATACAACAGAACAAGACAAGCGGTCATTACTAAAGAACTAATAGAAATTATATCAGGCGCGGAAGCCTTATAATACTAAATAAATGGAGAAAAATATGGCTAAAAAATCATCTGCCAAACAAAATGGTAAAATATCACAAGTTATTGGAGCTGTGGTAGACGTTGAGTTTGATTCTGATCTTCCCTTGATCTTAGATGCTTTACAAGTTGATAATAGTGGGCAAAAATTAATTTTGGAAGTTGCACAACATCTTGGAGAAAACGAGGTCAGGACTATTGCTATGGATAGTACTGACGGTTTGGTTCGTGGAATGCAAGTTATTCAGACTGGGGCACCTATAACAGTACCTGTTGGACCAGAAACCTTAGGAAGAATTCTTAATGTGATAGGTGATCCTGTAGATGACGGAAAACCTGTCAAATCAAAAACTTCTTTACCAATCCACAGAGACGCGCCAGAGTATGTTGACCAGTCAACATCCGCAGATATTTTGGTTACAGGTATTAAAGTTGTGGACCTTCTAGCACCATACGCAAAGGGTGGAAAAATTGGTCTTTTTGGTGGAGCTGGTGTTGGTAAAACTGTTTTAATTATGGAGCTTATCAACAACGTAGCTAAGGCTCACGGTGGATACTCTGTTTTTGCAGGTGTTGGAGAAAGAACTAGAGAAGGTAACGACCTTTTTCACGAAATGGTAGAATCTGGTGTTATTGTTCCAGATGGTCCTGGATCAAAAGCCGCATTAGTCTATGGGCAAATGAACGAGCCTCCAGGAGCTAGAGCAAGAGTGGCTTTAACAGGATTGACTTTAGCAGAGTATTTTAGAGACCAAGAGGGTCAAGATGTTCTTTTCTTTGTTGATAATATTTTTAGATTTACTCAAGCTGGATCTGAAGTTTCTGCGTTACTAGGTAGAATACCATCAGCTGTTGGATACCAACCAACATTAGCGACTGATATGGGTGCTTTACAAGAAAGAATAACAACGACAACAAAAGGATCTATAACTTCTGTACAAGCTATTTATGTTCCAGCAGATGATTTAACTGATCCAGCACCTGCTACATCGTTTGCACACTTGGATGCTACAACAGTTTTATCAAGGCAAATTGCTGAAATAGGGATTTATCCTGCAGTTGATCCACTTGACTCTACTTCTAGAATGTTAGACCCAAGAATTGTAGGTGATGAGCATTATGCTGTTGCAAGAAAAGTACAAGAAGTTCTTCAGCAATATAAGTCACTGCAAGATATTATTGCTATTTTAGGTATGGATGAATTATCAGAAGAAGATAAATTAGTTGTAAATAGAGCCAGAAAAATACAAAGATTCTTATCTCAACCATTTCATGTTGCAGAAGTATTTACTGGTTCACCAGGTGTGTTAGTGCCTCTAGAAGATACCATAAAAGGTTTTAAAGGAATTGCTGATGGCGAGTATGATGACTTACCTGAGGCAGCTTTTTATATGGTAGGTACTATTGAGGAAGCAATGGAAAAAGCTAAGAAGTTAGCTAAAGACGCTGCTTAGTCCATTATAATTATTTGAGATGAGGTCATAATGTCAGACACAACTAATTTAGAAATAGTAACTCCATCAATGGTACTTGTTTCTGAACCAGTTGATATGGTTGTCATACCAGGATCTGATGGTCAAATAGGTGCCCTACCAAGACATTCTAAAGTAATGTCCACTCTTGAGAGGGGCATTATAGATATTTATAATGACAGTAAAGTTACATCACGTATTATGATTGATGGAGGTATTTCTGAAATCAATGAAACATCAGTTATTATACTTGCTGAAAGAGCTGAAAAAATTGATAAAGCTAATAAACAAATGCTTGAAGAACGTCTTCTTGCTTTTAAATCTCAAGAAAATCACGAAGATAAGAGTGTCTCAGATCTAGCTAATAAAAATTATTCGTTCATTAAGGCTGTATTAGAAAACATTGGCTAGTTTATTTTGATAAAACAGTCTCTATCTTAGCACTAATACCCAAAAGTTTTTCGTCATTTTTTGTAGTGCCATTCAACATAATGCCGATAGGTTTATTATCTTTTGAATATGGTAATGAGATACTACAGCCATTCATGTAGTTGGCTAAGGTTGTGTTTCTTAATGAAATTAAATTAACTTTATCATAATATGGTTCATTTTTACAATCTTCAAATAAAGGTGGATATATGGTTACTGTTGGTAAAAGTAAAAAATTATTTTTCAAAAAATTATTAAATTCTTTAATTAATTTTTTTCTTATATTAAGTAATAAATTATACTCAACTGCCAACACATCATTTGCTCTATCCATACGTCTAAGAATATTAGGATCCATCAAATGTTTTTTGTCATTGTATGCTTCAAAATATTCTGTTTGAGATTCTACAGCTGCAAATTGCCATAAAGGTACCTTCTTGTATAAGTCTAGGGCCGGCACATTCATTTCAACTACATTAAAACCATTTTCAGCTACTTTCTGTTTAACAGCATCAAAAGAAGACTTTATTTGGGGTTCTATATCTTCAAATCCAAAATTTGTAGGGACAATAAGATCTGTTTCTTTGTCATATAAATTTGTCTTTTTAATATTGGTCTTATTTTTCATTACTTCATAACCAAGCCTACAAAGCTCAACATTTTTTGCCATTAATCCAACACTATCTAAGCTAGATGAAAGAACGAGAACGCCCTTCCTAGAAATTACGTCTTGAGTTGGTTTGAATCCTGTTATTCCTGTAAATGCGGCAGGTATTCTTGTCGATCCACCTGTATCCGTACCAATTGTAATATCTGATATATCAAGGGATATTGACACAGCTCCTCCAGATGTTGATCCTCCGGGTATAGCTCCATTATATATTGGGTTTAAAGGAGTTCCATAATGTGGATTTATACCTAAACCAGAGTAAGCTAATTCTGTCATGTTGGTATGACCAATAAGCAAGCCACCGGCCGTCCTAATTAGTGAAATACATTCAGCATCCTTAAGACATATATCAGGATTAAGAAATTTTGATCCACCCCTCGTTTTGTATCCTTTGACATCAAATAAGTCTTTAACAGATATTATTAAACCCTTTAACAAACCATTTTTAAGCTGATTTATTTCATTTAATTGTAATTGAAAATCATCTTCGAAAAGTTCAGTAAAAATATTATCAAATTTTTCTGGATTATTTTGTATTTTAGTTAAAATTGAAAAAACTTTGTCAATAAGTATTTCAAAGTTATATTCATCTATTTTCATTATAATCCTGTAGAAATAAAATTACTCAACATTGGAATAAATATTTTATTAATTTTTTGATATACATCTTTCTTAAAAGAAATAGCCTTCTTAGGTAAAAGTTTAGGATTAAGCCAAAGCCAATTTTTAAATTCTGGATGATTAGTATTGATATCTATTTCTTCATCTTTCCCAGAAAAATAAAATAAGAGCCATCTTTGTGTTTGTCCTCTGTATTTACCTCCCCATAAATTATCTGCTAAAGGTAAGGGAATGTCGTAATTTAACCATTCTGGATATTCACTAACAAATTCTACACTGATTATACTAGTTTCTTCTCTTAATTCTCTATAGCCAGCTTCTATTGGAAGTTCACCTTCATTTATTCCACCCTGAGGCAACTGCCATGCCTCGGATTTATTGTCAAGACGCTGACCACAAAAAACATTTCCGTCTTTATTGAAAACCATAAGTCCAACACATAATCGATAAGGTCGTTCTAAAAGCGGGATAATATTTTTATTTATGCTCAATTTTTAGCATTACTCACTTTATTTAAAATTGATTTCTTATTTATTGTAGCTATTGAAGCGTTTTTAACATTGTTACTAAAAAGATTAATACCTCTTATAAGATCAACTGCTCTAGAAATCTGGTTGTCTTGAAGAAGTTTTTCTATGGGACTTAATTCTGTTACATTTTCATTTTTCTTTTCATCGGACTTATTTTTTTTATCTAATGCGCCTCTTAAATTTTCTTCTCGTCTGTTTTCCAAACTTTTATTTGTTGATTCAGTTATTCCTGCTTCAACAATAATATCGGGCTCAATGCCTTTAGCTTGAATGGAAATACCACTAGGTGTATAATATCTTGCAGTTGTAAGTCTCATGGCGCCATTTCCTGCGAGTGGTATTATAGATTGAACGGATCCTTTACCAAAACTTCGCGTTCCTACTATTATAGCCCTTGAATGGTCTTTAAGAGCTCCTGCTACAATTTCACTTGCAGAAGCAGATCCACTATTTATTAAGACTATCAGTGGTTTACCATCTATAATATCTCCTTTTTTTGCAAATATCCTTGAGGTATCATCATCCTTTCTACCTTGCGTGGAGACGATTTCTCCTTGATTGAGAAAAGAGTCAGTTACTGATATAGATTGGTTTAGTAGCCCCCCGGGATTATTTCTTAAGTCCAGTATAAGACCTTGAAATTTGTCTCCAGTTTCTTTTTTTATCTCATTTATAGACTTTTCCATACCAGAAGTAGTTGTGTCTGAAAAAGTAGTTAAACGGATATATGCAATGTTTTTAATGACGTTATGTCTGACAGATTTAATTTTAATGACGTCTCTTACTATTTCAATCTCGAAAGGATCTTTTTTATCTCGGACGACTGTTATTATAACTTTGCTCCCAATTGGACCACGAAGTTGGGATACAGCTTCATTTATGGATAGTCCTCTAATTGATTCACCATTAATTCCAATTATTAAATCACCAGATTTTATGCCTGCGTTTGCTGCAGGGGTGTCGTCTATAGGTGACACAACTTTAACAACGCCATCTTCCATAGTAATCTCTATTCCCAAACCCCCAAAAGCACCCTTGGTTTTTACTTGCATATCTTTATAAGATTGAGGACTTAAATATGAAGAGTGTGGGTCAAGGGATTGCAACATTCCTGAAATAGCAGACTCGATAAGCTTTTTATCAGTAACTTCTTCAACATATTGTTCCTGAACTCTTTGAAAAACATCCCCAAAAAGATTAAGTTGCTTATAAGTTTCTTGTCGATTTTCTGCTTTAGCCAGATGCAATGGAAGAGAGGACAAGTTTATAAATAAAAACAATAGTAAAAATAAATTCTTATTACTAGAAGAGATTTTTGCAATCATTTTTAATTTACCTTTGTGTTGAATGAATTTTCTTAAAGTTCAATATAGAATATATTTAGAGTAGCTACTATAGAAATTTTATTTAAGAAGTGTTTATTTAACTAACAAAGACGAGCCATTCATAGTTTTTGGAGTAGGAAGGGACATTATATCTAAAATTGTAGGAGCGATATCAGCCAGCTTACCATTTTTTAATTTAAAATTGTTATTATTATAAATAAGTATTAATGGGACTTTATTACAAGTATGGGAGGTGTGTGGTAATTTTGTTTCTAAGTTTTTCATTATTTCACAATTACCATGATCAGCTGTTAACAGCATAACACCATTAGTTTTATCTAACGCATTTTTTATTTTCCCTACCGCATGATCTACAGTTTCAACAGCTTTGATTGCCGCCTTCAAATTACCGGTATGACCAACCATATCAGGATTAGCAAAGTTAATAATTATTAGATCATAGATTTTTTTTTGGATTGCGTTTGTTAATTTATTTTCAATCTCTTTTGCAGACATCTCTGGCTTTAAATCATAAGTAGAGACTTTGGGTGATGGTATCATAATCCTTGTCTCACCTTTATTGACAGTCTCATTTCCACCATTAAAAAAATATGTTACGTGAGGATATTTTTCTGTTTCTGCTAGCCTAAGTTGTTTTAAATTTGCTTTTGCAATTACTTCACCAAGTGTATCTTCAATCTTTTCTTTTATAAAAATACTGCTCATATAGTTTGAAATTTCTCTTGAATACTCTGACATTCCAAGACAGTTTAATAATTTGGGAGTTTTGGCATCTTTTTTAAATTTTTTAAAATTTGGGTCTAAGAATGCTGTTAACAGTTCTCTTACCCGGTCAGCTCTAAAATTAATCATAAGCAGACTATCACCTTCTTGTATTCCCTTATAATCTGCAATTAGTGTAGGTGAAATAAATTCATCAGTTTCGTTGTTTTCATAAGCTTCTTTAATTGCCATTAAAATATTGGCTACCTTTCTTTTATGTTTGGCATAAGCAATAAGATCAAAAGATTTTTTTACTCTATCCCATCTATTATCTCTATCCATTGCGTAATATCTTCCAATAAGGGTAGCGATCTGAATATCATCGGGTAGAGATGATTCAATATTTTTAATTAGCTGACCTAATTGTTTAGGAGAAGAATCTCTTCCGTCTGAAAATATATGAATTACAGTTTTAATATTATTTTCATACAATAATTTGGACATGGCAATAATATGATTTGAGTGAGAGTGAACTCCACCATCACTACACAAACCTAAAAGATGAACAGTTTTATTTTTTTTATGTTTTGACAAAAAATTTTGAAAATTTTTATTGTCGCTTATTTCATTATTAGTAAAAGCTTTATTAATCTTTGGAAGTGTCTGCAAAATAACTCTTCCAGAACCTAAATTCATGTGACCAACCTCAGAATTTCCAACTTGTCCAGGAGGTAGTCCAACGTGTTCTCCAGATGCCTCAAGAGTACAATATGGATATTTTTTTGATAAATAATCCACGTTAGGTGTTTGAGCTAGTGTTACAGCATTAAAATCAGAATCTTTATCAATTCCCCATCCATCCATTATACATAATACAACAGGTCTATTTTTATTATCATTCATTAACTAAATTCACTTTTAAAAATTATTTATGATAAGGGTGTCCTTGAATTATAGTTTCTATTCTATAGATTTGTTCCGCAATCATCATTTTTACCATTTGATGCGGCCAAGTAAGTTGGCCAAAAGCAATCACTCTATCAGCAGTTTTTTTAATTTTTTCACTATTTCCGAAAGCTCCACCAATAGCAAAATTTATATTGGTTATATTATTATCTCTCCATCTTAATATTATTTTAGTGAGATCATTACTAGATAAATTTTCACCTTTTTCGTCTAATAATATTAATTTACCATTTTTGGGTGTTGCATTAATTAATTTTAAACCTTCCTCATTTTTTTTTTTTTCTGGGTTATTATTTTTGACTTCAAATTGTTTCAATTCAACGTTTTTAATTCTTTTAAGATATTTGTAAGTAATTATATCTTCATCACTATTTTTGGCTTTACCAATAGTTGAGATAATGTATTGCATTATTATTTTTCTAATGCATCTGGTGAGACTTCTTCTTGTTTTTTTACCCACATTTTTTCTAAACTATAAAAATCTCTAACTTCAGGACGAAAAATATGAATAAGTATATCCCTAGCATCAATTAATACCCAATCACCATTTGACATCCCCTCAGGAGATGGAAGACGAAGTCCCATTTCTTTATATTTTTTTATTAAATTATTTGCCATTGCTGTTACTTGCCTAACAGTATTTCCACTAACCACAACCATGTAATCAGTAATACTACTTCTTCCAATCAAATCAATACTGACAATGTCTATTCCCTTATCTTTATCCAATGATTCTAATGTAACCTTTAGTAATTGTTTAGAAGATATGGGTATCATTTTTTTCATGTTTGAAATTCCGTTTTATTAAAATTTTGTGATCTTCTAATTTCAGAAGATGATATTGATAATAGTTTGTTTTTTAAAAAGACCCAGACTGGTTTTTTTCTAAGAAAAATAGTTTTACTTTTTGTAGTTTTTAGTCTCTTGCCAAGCTTGGTTGTTTTTTTAGTATTGAGAAAAGAACTGAAAAAATTAGGTCGAGAGATTACCGCAACATACATATTTTTCGCAATTGAATTTGGATGAAGCCATTTATTAAAATTATCTAGAATGTCACTTCCCATTAACCATATAAATTTAGCTCTTTGGGATTTAATATTTAAAAAATTAATTGTCATATAAGAAGCATAGAGCTTATTTTTTTCCTCTATATCTAAAACTTTTATATAGGATAATCCCTCTGTAAATAACCTAGCATAACTTAATCTTTTGTCAAAACTCTCCATCCCAATGCTAGATTTTAATCTATTTTGAGGTGCAACTATCCACCAAACTTCATCAATGCCTAGAGCTATTCTTGCAATGTTACTAATATGGATATGACCCTCATGAGCTGGATTAAAGGATCCTCCTAAAATTCCAACTTTTCTTTTTCTTTTATAAGAAAAGCACTTAGGTGTATTATTCTTGAAACTAACTTTTACATTTTCAATCACGAATTTGATCTTTTCCTCTTACAACATATTTAAAGCTAGTTAATTGAGAAGCCCCAACAGGTCCTCTAGCATGTATTCTACCAGTTGAAATTCCTATTTCAGCTCCCATGCCAAATTCTCCACCATCAGCAAATTGAGTTGAAGCATTATGCATTACAATCGCACTATCTACTGAAGATAAAAAACTTTCGGCAGTAATTTTATTTTCTGTAACAATTGATTCTGTGTGATTTGAAGAATAATTATTGATGTGATTAATAGCTCCTGATACTCCATTAACAATTTTAATAGATAAAATTGCTTCAAGATACTCTGTTTCCCAATCAATTTCTGATGCTAATTCAATCTCATTGGCTATAGCTTTTGCTTCGTAGTCACCCTTAATATGACATCCAGATTCCATTAATTTTTTAACTAAAATAGGAACAACTTTATTGCTAATTTCTTTGTCAATAAGTAATGTTTCTAAAGCCCCGCAAATACCGGTTCTTCTCATTTTTGAATTAATTACAATCTTGATTGCTTTTTCTACGTCTGCGTCCTTATCAATATATAAATGACAAATACCTTCTAGATGAGCAAAGACTGGAACTCTAGCCTCTTGTTGAACCTTATTAATAAGAGACTTGCCACCTCGAGGAATAATAACATCAATTTGACCTGTAGATCTAAGCATTGCTGTAACAGCTTCTCTATCTGTATTATCTATCATTTGAACCACGTCAGGAGGTAAATTAGCACTTATTAATCCCTCTTGGAGACATGAAGTTAAGATTTTTGAAGAATTGATTGAATCTGAGCCTCCTCTAAGTATCACTGTGTTACCAGATTTTATACATAGACTTCCTGCATCGATAGTTACATTTGGTCTAGATTCATATATGATACCAATTATACCGAGTGGAACTGAAATCCTAGAAATATCAAGGCCATTTGGTTGTTTCCATCTTGACAATTCAATTCCGATAGGATCATTCATTTCAGCAATTTTTTTTAAGCCGTTAATAATATCGTTAATTCTTTTATCGTTTAGAAATAATCTATCTACAAATGCATCGGTAAGATTTTTTTGTTTTGCATTTTTTATATCAATTTTATTTGCTTGTAGAATCTCTTTTTGTTTTTGTTTTATAATTAAAGAGGTATTTAAAATAGCTAGATTTCGATCTTTAGAACTACTTCTTGAAATATTATCAAAAGCGGTTTTAGATTTTTGGTTTATATCTTGTACATATTCAAAAATGTTATTACTCATATCTAACTCATATTTTTTTCTAATACTAGATCATCCCTATGAACGACTTCATCTTTACCTCTATAACCTAATATAGTTTCAATATTATCACTCTTAGAACCTTTAATTAATTCAACCTCAGAATTATTAAAGTGAGTTAAACCTTTTCCAACAAAGGTTTCATTTTCATCAATTATCTGAATTAAGTCACCTTTTTCGTAATTACCTTCAGTTTTAATAATGCCTGCTGATAAAATAGAAAAACCTTTTTTAATGGCTTCTGATGCGCCTTGATCTATAGTAATTTTTCCTTTTACTTGAAGAGCTCCAGATATCCATTGTTTCCTTGAGTTTAAAGGTTTTTCGTTAGCCTTAAACCAACTAAACTTAGCCTTTTGCTGATTTAACTTTAACAATGGACTTATAGGACGTCCATCACAAATAATCATATTACATCCGGCTTTAGTTGCGATTTTAGCAGCTTCTATCTTAGTAACCATGCCTCCTGAAGAAAAGCTAGTATGAGTAGGTCCGGCCATAAATTCAATTTCTTTAGTAATTTCTGCAATTTCATCAATAAAAACTGAATTTTTATATATATTTGGGTCAGAAGAATAAAGACCATTAATATCAGAAAGTAAAATAAGAAGATCTGCGCTACACATTTGCGCTACTCTTGCTGCCAGTCTATCATTATCTCCAAATCTTATCTCTTCAGTAGAAACTGTATCATTTTCATTAATTACAGGTATTACATTAAGCTCGAGAAGTTTTAGTAGAGTAGCTCTTGCGTTTAAGTGTTTTCGTCTAGTTTCAGTATCATCAGGAGCCAATAAAATTTGAGCAATATTTAACCCATATTTCCCCATAATGTCTTTCCAAGCGTAAGCAAGGCTAATTTGACCTGTGGCAGCTGCAGCTTGTTTTTCATCAAGAGATAAATTATCTCTTAATTTCAACTGTTTTTTACCAAGTGCAATAGAGCCTGAAGATACAATTATAATTTCTTTTTCTAGTTTAAGAAGGTTGTTGATATCAAGGGCAAGAGAGTTTAACCAATTATTATTAAGGTTGCCATTTTCCTTGTCAATTAAAAGTGCAGAGCCTATCTTTATAACAACTCTTTTGGAATTTTGAATTAAATCATTTTTATTCATATTTTTATTCTTCTTCACGGTGACCAAGATGAAACTTTTTCTAACCCATCTTCATCATCCTCTATTTTATTCATTTTAGTTATAAGATCCTGAAGTTGTCTTACCAATTTAGTTATATTTTCTCCTGAAACAGAGGAGATACCAAAAACCTTTTGAACATTTAATTTTTTTAGTTGTTCCTTGGCCAAGTTTAATTTCTGTTCATTTACAACATCACATTTTGTTAGGACTATAATCTGTTTTTTCTCAGATAGACTAGTATCGTAAGCTTCAAGTTCTCTAATAATTGTTAAGTAATCACGCTTAATGTTTTCACTTGTTACATCTATAAGATGAAGTAACCCTTTACAACGTTCTACATGTCCTAAAAATCTATGGCCTAAACCTGAACCTTCATGTGCTCCTTCAATAAGCCCAGGTATATCGGCAATTACAAACTCCTTGTTATCTTGGTGTACAACGCCAAGGTTTGGGTGCAAGGTAGTAAAAGGATAATCAGCTATTTTAGGTTTTGCTGCAGTAACTCTAGAGAGTAACGTACTTTTACCAGCATTTGGTAGGCCTATCAAACCTATATCTGCAATTAACTTTAATCTAAGCCAAATCCATTTTTCTTCTAATTCTCCACCTGGTTGTGATTTTCTTGGGGATTGATTGGTAGAAGTTTTAAAAAAAGCATTACCTTTGCCACCTTCTCCACCCTTAGCAAGAGTTACTTTTTGCCCAATTTTGGTCATGTCAGCTAAGATGAAATTATTTGTCTCGTCCAAAATCTGTGTTCCCAATGGTAATCTAAGAATTACGTCTTTACCGGTAATCCCGCTTCGATCTCTTCCCTTACCACCTTCTCCAGGCCTTGCTTTAAAGTGTTGCTGATAACGAAAGTCAATTAGGGTATTTAATCCATCTGAACATAAGGCTATTACATCTCCACCTCGTCCACCATTACCACCGTCTGGACCACCAAAAGGAACATGTGCTTCTCTTCTAAAAGAGATTGCTCCAGATCCACCATGTCCACTAGCTATATATATCTTAGCCTGGTCTAAAAATTTCATGATAAAACCCTAATATATAGTATTATAGATGGGAAGGTTTTTAAAAACAAAAAAAGGAATAGCTTTTCAAGCTATTCCTGAAAAAAATAAAATATAAATTATTCAGCAGGTTGTTTGACAGGCTCAACTGATACGAACATCTTTTTACCTTTATGCTCTTTAAATTTTACATGCCCATCTATCAAAGAAAATATTGTATGATCTTTGCCCATACCAACATTTAATCCTGGATGAAACTTTGTACCTCTTTGCCTTATTATAATATTACCAGGAACAACAGCCTCACTACCAAATTTTTTAACCCCTAGTCTTCTACCAGCAGAATCTCTACCATTCCTAGAACTTCCACCTGCTTTTTTATGTGCCATCTGTAAACCCTTTACTTATCTTTAGTAGTTGATTTTTTAATTTTCGGTGCAACATCAGTTTTAGCTTGACCTGTAATTTTTTCCTTTGACTTAACTGCCACTGTTTTATTTTTAGTTTCAGCTTTTATTTTTGTATCCGGTGACTTAGTTGCGGGTGTTTTAGCTTTAGTTTCAACTTTAGGCTTTGTTACCTTCGGCTTAGTTACTAACGGTTTATCTTTCGTTTCAGTTTTAACTTTTGAAACTATTGGCTTAGTGGAAGCTTTTTTTGGAGTAAGCTTCGATCCACCTTTTTCAGCGATTTCAATAATTTTGAGAAGTGTTAGATCTTGTTTATGACCTTGTTTTCTACGACTATTTTTTCTTCTTCTCTTATAAATCATAGTTATTTTTGGGCCACGAGTTTGCCTAACAACTTGAGCCATAACTGCAGCATCATTTATCATAGGGTTACCTAATGTAACTTTTTTACCTTCGCCAATCATTAGCACGTTACCAAGAACTACTTGATCTCCGTCATTTGCATTTAATTTTTCGACTAAAAC
>QBZS01000012.1:0-32283 GCA_003279355.1 SAR116 cluster bacterium AG-335-N04 | reverse complement strand
CTATTTCAAGTTTTTTTAATGCAACCTACAAAAATAAAAATGGTTATGTTATGTATAATTTTTATCTAAAGGATGTTTTATGGATTTAATATCTGGAATGAGAGTTTTTGTTGCCATTGCCGATAATGGTTCACTTGCTAAAGCAGGAAGAGAGCTTGATTTATCTCCTTCAGTAGTCTCAAAAAATATATCAGCATTAGAAGATAGATTAGGTGCTAGATTACTAAATAGAACTACTAGATCTGTATCTCTTACAGAAGTTGGGTTTGCATATTTAGATCGAGCAAGAAGGATCATTGGAGATGTTGAGGAAGCTGAAGCAGCTATTTCAAGTGCCACAAATGCACCCAGAGGGCATTTGCGAATTACAGCTCCTGGAACTTTTTCTTACAGACATATAGCACCACATCTCCCAAAATTTAGAGAGCGTTATCCTGAGGTGGAAATAGAAATGATTATTTCTGATGAAGTGGTAGACCTTATTGATAATAATATAGATCTAGGAATTAGAATTGCTGTTATGAAGGATTCATCATTAATTGCACGAAAGCTTGCACAAAACC
Organism: SAR116 cluster bacterium AG-335-N04; assembly: GCA_003279355.1. Taxonomy (GTDB): domain Bacteria; phylum Pseudomonadota; class Alphaproteobacteria; order Puniceispirillales; family Marisalimonadaceae; genus Marisalimonas. Next base: position 31,720 of record QBZS01000012.1, on the reverse strand, counting down.
CAAGAACTTTGTTTGCCTCACCAGAATATATTAAAAAGCGTGGAAAACCTAGTCATCCTGACGAAATTTTAGATCATGAAATTATTTCTTTCCGAAATGGTAATCCTTATAACGATTGGCATTTTCTTGTAGATGGTAAAATCAAATTAATTCACGCAAAAGGGAAATTACAATTAAATCATGGGGATGCAATTCTAAGGTCAGCAATCAATGGTGGTGGACTTGCAATGTTATCAAGATTTGTTGTTGGAAGACATTTAGCGGCAGGGACTCTGGTATCAATTTTAGATGAGTATGTTCAAGAAGATGTTCCAATTTATGCAGTTTACCCAAGCGGCAAACATTTATCTCCAAAAGTAAGAGCATTCCTTGATTTTTTAATTGAAATTTACGGACCAGTTCCATATTGGGATGAAGCAGGTGACCATAATTCTGAAGCTGCTAAGAGGACCGTGATTTAAATTAGACGTTTTGACCTGCTAAAAAACCACTTGACCAAGCCCATTGAAAATTATGTCCACCCAAATGACCAGTAACGTCTAAAACTTTTCCAATAAAATATAATCCAGTATGTTTTTTACACTCCATAGTAGAAGAAGATATTTCTTCGGTATCAACACCTCCCAAAGTTACCTCAGCTGTTTTGTAGCCTTCTGTGCCAATTGGAATAACAGTCCATTAATTTAAGAATTCAGAAATTTTTTTAATATTTTCATTCGAAGTGTCAGCAATCTTTATATTTATTTTAAGCTTATTACAAACAGCATCAGCTAGTCTATTTGGTAAATAATCTGTCAAAATTCTAGATATATTTTGTTTAGGCGTTTCTACCCTCCTCGCCTTTAATATTTGACAAAGATCGTACTCAGGTAGAAAATTAATTGTTACAGGTTTACTATCTTTCCAAAAAGAAGAGATTTGTAATATTGATGGGTCACTAATAACTCTATGTGTGAAAATCAAACCTTCATAAAAGACTGTTTTATTTATTTTAACTGAAGCATTTACAGAGCATCCAGCAAGTGATTTACAAAATTCTAATATTTCATTGTCAAAAATTAAAGGTACCAAGGCTGGATAGAGTTTTGTGACTTTCAAATTAAATTGTTTTGCAACTTTATAACCGAAGTCAGAAGCTCCGATTTTTGGTACAATTAACCACCAGTTTCAATAACGATTGAAGGAGAAAAGAAATCACCTGTGTTTGTTTTTACAATGTAATAATCCTTAGTTTTATTTAGAGCATCAATTTTAGTTTCAATTTTGTTTTTCAAACTCAGAAATTAGCATTTTATTTATATCTTTTGCAGATTTATTACAGAACAATTGACCTAGCTTTTTTATGAAATTCTATGGAATGTTTTTTTACTAAATTAATGAAATTGAGTTGAGTATATTTTGAGAATGCAGATTTACAAAAATGTATATTTTCAGACAAAAAATTATTATTATCACTATACAAGTTTGTAAAATTACACTTTCCACCCCCTGAGATTCTAATTTTTTCAGCAATTTTCGAGGTGTGTTCTAGTAAACATACGCTTATACCTCTTTTGCCAGCTAATATGGAGCACATTAAGCCTGTAGCCCAAGCACCAATTACTATCACATTATATTTATTATTCATCTATTTACGGTCTTTGTTGTTTAAAGGACTTTTTTATTATTTCAACTAAAGAGCTCTAAAGCTTTACTTTATTGATATTGAAGACTAAAAGATCAGTCTAGTAGTTATTTATGTTAAGATCGAAATATTTTTTTAATTTCAAGATAAGCCTCTTTTTTAATTTGAAAGTTGAAAATGTTAGAAGCATCAGGAATACCAGCACCTATAGTAAAGGCAATGTCAGACAAGGGATATGAAAATTTAACCCCTGTTCAAGAAGAAGTATATAAAGATGACTACTCAGGAATGGATTTGCTTGTATCGGCACAAACTGGTTCAGGTAAAACTATTGCTTTTGGATTAGCAATTGTAGAAAATATTCTTTCGGATAATTCTTTTTTCAAAACTCCTAAGTCACCTGAAGCTCTAATTATTGTACCTACAAGAGAACTTGCACTTCAAGTCAAAAACGAACTTAGTTGGCTTTTGGCATTATCTGAAGCAAAAATTGCTTCATGTGTTGGTGGTATGGATATACGAACAGAAAAACGAAATTTAGAGACAAAACCTAATATTGTAGTAGGAACTCCTGGTCGTTTAAAGGATCACATTGAAAGAAACCATTTTAATGTGTCAAATATTAAAACTGTTGTCCTTGACGAAGCAGATGAAATGTTGGACATGGGTTTTCGAGAAGACCTAGAGGCGATTTTAGATACAACTCCAGATGACAGACAAACTTTGATGTTTTCAGCGACTGTTCCAAAAGGTATTACTAATCTCGCTAAGCGTTATCAAAAAGATGCAGTTAGAATCTCTATTGGAAAGTCAGACTCACAACATGTTGATATTGAATATAGGGCTTTCAAAATTGTAATGAGTGATCAAGAAAATGCTATAATAAATACTCTAAGATACTACGAAGCAACTAACGCTATTATATTTTGTGCTACTAGAATTGCTGTTAATCATATGACTAGTCGTTTGACAAACAGAGGCATATCCGCTGTAGCTCTTTCAGGTGAATTAAGTCAAAATGAAAGAAATATGGCTCTTCAAGCTATGAGAACCTCCAAGGCAAGAGTATGCGTGGCAACTGACGTTGCGGCAAGAGGTCTTGACTTACCTAATCTTGACTTAGTAATACATGCCGATATTCCAAGAACTTCTGATACATTGCTTCACAGAAGCGGAAGAACTGGTAGGGCAGGTAGAAAAGGTGTTTGTGCTGTACTGGTTCCTCAAAATAGATCAAGGATTGCAGAACGTCTGTTTGGACAGGCAAATGTAAAGCCCATTTGGGCTTCTCCTCCTTCTCGAGAAGAAATACTTAAGGAAGACAAAAAAAGAATTGTTGAAAATAAAATTTTAGAAGATCCAATAACTGACGAAGAACAAGAATTAGTTGATGAACTAATTTCAAAAAATTCAATAGAACAATTAGCCGCTGCCTATTACCGATTAATAGGTAAAGATTTATCTGCTCCAGAGGATTTACGAAATCCATCAGATAAGAGTGAAGGACGATCTAAAGGAAATGGTTTTCAAAATAGCATTTGGTTTGAACTATCAGTTGGTAAAGATGATACAGCTGAACCTAGATGGTTAGTTGCTATGTTGTGCAAGGCAGGTAATTTATCAAAGAAAGATATAGGTTCTATAAAAATTCAACCAAAAGTAACTTTCGTCGAGATTTCAGAAGAAACCTCTTCAACCCTCAAAGAATTGGCAGTTAACAAAAAACCTATAGAACGACACATAATGGTAAAATTACTTGAAAAACCTCCCGAAAATTTTACTTCCAATAGAAGAGATCCTATTAGAAGTAGAAAAGGAGGAAGAAATCCAGATTTTAAGAGATCAAAAGAAGAAAACTCTCGTCATTTTAAAGGCAAACGGAAATCTGAACGGTGGAAAAAAACAGAAAAAAGAAAAACAAAATTTTCACCATTCGCCGATAATTTTATAGAAAAAGATTTTAATATTTATAATTTAGATCCAGTAAAAAGTGAACCTCTAAGTAGACGAAAAAGGCAAAAGAAGAATTATGCAAGCTTTGACACAAACTTTAAACGCAAAAAGAATTCTGGTACTTTGAAAATTAAAAAAACACAAGAAACTTCAGTGAAAAAACGAGCCAAGAAAAAGGAAAATTAAATTTTATTAGTTTTTTTATTAATAAGATAAATTCCTAGACATGTTAAAAATAATGATAAATAAATTTGTTCATTTATTATGTCATCCATTATTAACCATCCGAATATAACCCCAAAAATTGGCGTTAAGAATGCAAAAGAACTTGTGCTACTTGCAGAGTATCTAGACATAACCCATAACCAACCTATGAACCCCATGCACATTATAACAATTACTTGAAATGAAAAAATAAGTATCAACTGAGTATTTAAATCACGAATAAAGTCGTCTAAAAGTAACGATATAGGCAATAATATTATTCCAGATACTATAAGCTGATATAGTAATTGTGTTTCAGGAGAAGATCTTGTTAAGCGACTTGTTTTAAGCATTATAGCAATGACAGCCCAACAAAAACTTGCTAAAATTGAGAATATATCCCCATAAAATTGATTGAGACTATAACTTGATATGGGTTGGTAAACTGCAAGAATTAACCCAGTTAAAGCAATTATTAAACCCAAAGATTTGTTCATGTTAAGTTTATCATCTTTTATTAAAAAATGTGCTCCAAGAGTAAGCCATACTGGCATTGTATAAAAGATTAGTGAAACACGAGTTACAGTGGAATAATCTAAAGCTGAAAATAAAAAAATAAATTCAATTGCAAATAAGATACCTGCAATAACACCAGGAAAAAAACTACCGTCAAAAAAATTTATTTTCTTTTTTGTGACATAACAATAAATTAAGATTGGTATAATGGCTAATGTTGATCTCATAGCCACTTGAAAAACAGGGTGCATTCCTACATTAACTAATTTTACTAACACCTGATTTAATCCAAGTAAAACAGAGAATATTATTAGAAAAGACGCAGCTAAACCATTGACAGATTTACTAGTCATAAATTCATAATATTATGGGAAATAACTACCGCCATTAACATGTATAGTTTGCCCTGTAATAAAGTCTGAATTTGGACCACATAAATTAGATATCATTGTTGCAACTTCTTCTGGATATCCCTTTCTACCGACAGGTGGGTTTGAATGCGAGGGATGAACTAAACTACTTCCAGCTGAAGCACCTCTAACAGTATCAATTAAACCAGGTACTACAGTATTAATTGTAATTCCTGTTTCTGCATACTCCATAGCTAATGCTCTTGTAAAACCAACTACTGCAGTTTTTGATGTGATTACGTGCGCTCTACCAATTGCACTGATATGAGCAGATAAGCCACCTAAGTTTACTATTCGTCCCCAGTTACTCTTTTTCATTTCAGGTAGGACTGCCTTACAAGTGTGAAATAATGCATCAAGATTTATCGACATAACAAATCTCCACTCATCGAATGTCATATCTTCAAATTTATTAAATTCTCTTTGAGATGCATTATTTACTAAAACAGAGATATCACCTAATTTTGACGCTTCAAATATCAATTCTTTAGATGTTTCTGGTTTTGTTAAATCACCTATAATTCGATTTGTTGAAATATCATTTTCTTGAATAATTTTTATTGTTTCATCAGCGCCATTTTTATCAGAATTTGCGTGAACTAGTATATTATAACCTAATTTAGATAAACTATCGCACGTTGCTCTACCAATATTTTTAGCTGCACCAGTAACGATTGCGACTTTATTTTTATTTTCACTCATTCAGTTAACCTTTATCTAGAATTTCTGTTTAATTATGGTTTGTAACTAATGACTAACTATCATATATGAAATAAGTAAATACTAATACTAAATTAATCTTCAAACTTGAAATATCTGAATTACAATTTAACATATACTTTTTATAAATTAATGGACAAAATCATGACAGGAATAAAGAAAGATTGGCGTAATGATATTTATGCAGTTTTTAAAGACCTAAATATTACAATGGTATCTCATGTTCCAGACGCTGGTCACACTCCTCTTATTAATTTATGTGAAAAAGACAATGAGATTGATGTGGTTACTTTAACTACAGAACAGGACGGAGTTGGTTTATCTTGTGGAGCATATGCTGGTGGTAGAAAGAGTGCTTTGTTAATGCAATCAAGCGGTGTTGGAAACTGTATTAATGCTCTTGCTTTACCAAATATCTGCAGAATACCTTTTCTAACGATAGTTTCCATGAGAGGCGAGTGGGGAGAATTTATTCCTTGGCAAGTTCCTATGGGTTTAGGAACTCCAAAAGTTTTGGAAGCAATGGATATTAAAGTATTTAGAGCAGATTATAAAGATGAAGTTGGATCAACTGTTGATGCTGCTGCTAAATTTGCTTTTAATACAAACCGTTCAGCAGCTGTGTTGCTATCCCAAAAAATGATTGGTGCTAAACAATTTAAAAATGGATAAATAATTATGATTGATAGAAGACCTTTTGTACAAAAAATTTTAAAAAATAGGAAACATAATCTTAGAGTTGTAAGTGGGATTGGAACATCAACTTGGGATATTATGTCTGCAGGGGACAATAAAGGTAATTTTGGTTTTATTGGCGCTATGGGTCAGTCAATTCCGTTTGCACTAGGACTTGCAAAGTCACAACCAGATTTAAGAATATTATTATTTACTGGTGATGGCGACACATTGATGAGTTTAGGTTCTATGGCGACAGTTGCAAATCATCCCGTTAATAATCTTACAATAGTTGTGCTAGATAATGAATCATATGTTGAAACAGGTAGCCAGCCAACGGCCACTGCTGGAAAGAGTGATTTAGAATTAATCGCTAAAGGTTCAGGAATTAGTAACTCTTATACTGTTACTAATGAAAATGATTATGAAAAAATAATAAATACAATTTATAATGAGGAAGGTCCTTCTCTAATAGTTGTTAAATGTCAAGCTAAGGCTACACCCTTGGTTTTCCCTCATTCTTTTGATGGATCAGTATCTATCAACAGGTTTATGAGTTCTATCAAATCATAATGTTAGAAAAAAAGATAATTAACATTGCTGTTCACGGTGTTGGAACAATTGGTAAAAGACATCTAATGGCGATTAATAAAAATCAAAACGTAAATCTTAGTGGAATTATAGATATAAGCGATGAGTCTAAACAATTTTGCTATAATAAGAATATACCTATATATGAAAACTTAATCGATTTAAGAAAAAAATCAGAAATAGATGGTGTTATTATATCCACTCCGACAATCCTTCATTATGAAAATACATTAGCTGCTTTAGAACTTGGTCTGGATGTTTTAATCGAAAAACCAATTTCTGCTGATGTATCAGAGGCTCAAACAATTGCTAAAGTTGCAGAAGAAAATAATTGTAAGGTTTTAGTTGGTCATCAAAGAAGATTTTATCCATTGGTAAGAAAGGCAAAAGAAATAGTTAAAAATGGGGAAATTGGAAAAATTATTGGTCTTTCAGGAGTTTGGGCATTAAGAAAAGATAATGACTATTTTGATCCCGGTTGGAGAAAAAAGATTAGCGCTGGTCCGGTAATAACTAACTTAGTTCATGACATTGATTACTTAAGATTTATTTTTGGTGAAGTAGAAGCAGTTTCAGCCTTTTCTTCTAATAATATAAATAATTTTGAAAAAGAAGATACACTTAGTACTAACTTAAAATTTAAAAGTGGATTAATAGGAAATTTTCTAATTACTGATGGTGGAACATCTCCTTGGTCATGGGAGACTGGGACTGGTGAAAATATTCATTTGCCACATTTAAAAGAAAATAATTTGAGAATCATAGGCACTGAAGGGTCTTTAGAGTTTCCAAATCTTAAATTATGGAAATACAAAAATAAAGGTCAAAATTGGAAAGATGAAATAGAAGCAATTCAAATAGATTCAAATAAAATTGATGCTTATGCATTGCAAATTAATCATTTTAAGGATGTCATTAACAGAGACGTCGAACCAATAACTGGAGCTTTAGATGCTGAACTTACTTTGAAAGTAGCATTATCTATACTAGAGTCTTCAAAAAGGGAAAAAACTATTAAGATTTAGATAAGAGTTTGATTGTTTACCACTAATAAGGAGCATAAAATGTTTAATTTGGATTTGAAAGATAAAGTAATTCTCATAACAGGTGGCAGTGACGGGCTAGGTTATGCATCAGCTGAATTATTATCTTCTGAGGGGGCAAAAGTAATAATCTGTGGAAGAAGAGGAGATTATTTGAATGAAAAGGCGAAAACAATTTCAGAAAATACAAATAATAATGTTTTAGCTATACAAGCTGATGTTAGTAAAGCAGAGGATTGCAAGAGACTTGTTGAAGAGACCATTTCAAAATTTAAAAAAATTGATATTTTAGTTAATAACGCTGGAGCGTCAGCCGCTGCATTATTTGAGGATGTCTCAGATAAAAATTGGGAAGATGATATCAATTTAAAATTAATGTCGACTATTAGAATGTGTAGATTAGTTATTCCTTATATGAAATCAAATGATAAGGGAGTTATAATTAATGCTACAATTGGTGGAGGTAAAGCTCCTAATGCAGGCTCACTCCCTACGACAGTTACAAGAGCAGCTGGTATTAATTTAACAAAATCTCTAGCTAATGAATATGCCAAAGATAATATTAGAGTAAATACTATATGTATTGGATTAATCAAAAGTGCTCAATGGGACCGTAAGGTTGGTTCAGGAGATGTAAATGATTTATATAAAGAAATGTCTAAAAAGGTACCAATGGGTAAAGTTGGTGAAGAAATTGATTATGCAAATTTAGTTGCTTTTCTATCCTCTGATAGAAGTGGTTACATTACAGGAACAGCTATAAATTTAGATGGAGGATTGTGTCCTGTAGTCTAATTAATGTTTTAATAACTAACTTTTTTTAATTCTTGGTGGCTTAACTTCCGCTAGTTCACAAGCATAGTCAAGTAAAGCACTAAAATCTTTTTTTGCAAATTTTCCTGATCTAGCTTGGCCATAAACAGCTTGAACTGAAGAACCTACTGGTAAGCCCACTCTAAAACTATTTGCAGTTTCAATAGCCAATCCCATATCTTTATGAGCAAGATCAATCGTAAAGCCAGGTTCTATGTCATTTTGAAGGACCTTAGATAAAAAATTAATATGAAATTGACCGTTATTAGCTGTTGTTCCTGCATTGACTTCTTTAAAAGTATCAAGGTCTAAACCAATTTTTTGAGCCAGTGTTAATGCTTCAGCAGTAATTTGGGCGATGCTTAAAATTTGAAAATTATTTACAACTTTAGCTCTAATCCCAGATCCTACTTTTCCACAACGTATTATAGTTGTACCCATTGCATTTAATAATGGCTCAATTTTTTTAAAAGCATCTTCATTATCACAACCAACCATAAAAAGTGAGTCACCTGAAATTGCATGGCTTACTAATCTACCAACCGGGGCATCGATGAATGTTACATTTTTTTCCTTGCACTCTCTATATACTTCGTCAGTCCCAGTTGGAGCTATTGTGCTCATGTCTAAAATAATAGTGTTAGGTTTAGCGAATGATAAGACACCTTCTGTGTCAGTTAAAACTGACTTAACATTCTCAGTTGAGGGTAACATCGTTATTATTATTTCTGCATTTTTAATAGTATCTTTAAGAGATTTACCTGGTGTTCCCCCAACTTTTACTACAGGATCCATTTTCTCAGTAACCACATCATAAACCGATACTTTAGACCCTTTTCTTATTATGTTCTGAGCCATAGGCCCACCCATAGCTCCTAATCCAATAAAGGCAATTGATTCAGTCATAAATATCCCCCAATAATATTGCTAAGAATTTAATCAACATTAAACTTAAACTATAATAATTTACAATAATTTATGACAATAAGAGATATAATAAATTATTATATAAAATTAAAATGAGTTGTCATGGTTCCGGAAAAATCAAATATTGTTCCAAGTGAGTTTATAATTGTTGGAGGAACTGGGAATCTTTCAAAGAGCAAGATATTACCTGCTCTATTTTGGAGATTTTTAGATAATCAAATAGATGCTCAATCAAACATAATATTGTGCGATAAATATATAAAATCTAAAAAAGACTTTTTTTTAGAGTTGCAATCAAATTGTAATGAAGCAATCAAAAGTGAAGATAACAATTTAGAAAATTGGAATAATTTTATAAAGATTATAAAATTAGTCGAATTAGATGTTGTGTCTGGAAATGGACATTTAGATTTAGTAAAAATAATAAAAGAAAAATTTGATGAAAACAGACCTATAATTTTTTATCTGGCAATAGCTTCAAGTCTTTTTGGTAACAGTTGCAAATTTATTAGAGATTCAGGTTTAAATGTTCCACAAAGTAGACTTGTAATTGAAAAGCCTATTGGAAAAAATAAAAAAACTGCAATTGAAATTAATAACGAAATTTCAAGTGTTTTTAAGGAAGGTCAAATTTACAGAATTGATCACTATTTAGGAAAAGAAACTGTCCAAAATCTAATGGCATTGAGATTTGCAAATACATTTTTTGAAAATCAGTGGAATAATAATAACATTGACCATGTGCAGATTACTGTTTCTGAAACAATAGGAGTTAAGGAAAGGATTTCCTATTATAATGAGTATGGTGCAATTAGAGATATGTTGCAAAATCATTTGCTACAGTTGATTTGCTTAATAGCAATGGAACCTCCATCCTTTTATGAAGCAGATCAATTAAGAGACGAAAAATTAAGAGTATTAAAAGCACTGAAACCAATAACTGATGATGAAGTGCAAACTGGACAATATCGAAGCTTTTCTGACGAATTAGGTAAAAATTCTAATACTGAAACTTTTGTTGCACTTAAAGTTGTTATTAATAATTGGCGATGGGCAGGGGTCCCTTTTTATGTCAGGACAGGAAAAAAATTATCTAACAGAGCAAGTGAAATTATTATTACATTTAAAAACAAACCTCATGACATATTTTCAAAGTTTACTAAAGATGCTCAAGATAACCCAAACAGATTAATAATTAGAGTTCAGCCCGAAGAAGGTCTAAAATTAAAGCTAACTTCTAAAGCTCCTGGACCAGGAGGAATGCGATTTTTCCCATCAGAACTAAATTTATCTTTTGGTGATACGTTTACTGACAGACTTCCAGATGCTTATGAACGTCTCCTTATGGATGTAGTAAGAGGAAACCAAACTCTTTTTATGAGATCTGATGAAGTCCTCGCTGCATGGGATTATATTGACCCAATAGTTGAAATTGCAAAAACTCAAGAGCCTCAACTGTACAGGACAGGAACTATGGGGCCGGAAGACAAAATACTTTCTGGAGATGGACATAAATGGATTGATCCAAAAGATGATAAATCATGAATGTGGTAAATTTAATTTCAGATAAACTAAAAGAATCTATAAACAAATTTGGAACCGCTAGTTTAGTCGTACCTGGTGGAAGTAGTCCAATTAAGATCTTTAAAGATTTATCTCAAATTGAACTTCCTTGGTCGAAGGTACAAATAACCCTGATTGATGATAGACTAGTTGATCCCCAAAATGAAAATAGTAATCAAAAACTTTTATCAGAGTATTTTTTTATAAACAAAGCTAAAAATGCTAATTTTTTTCCTTTATCAGAATACTTAATCTTTAATAAAAAGTTTAAAATCCCTTTTGATGTTACTTTAATTGGTATGGGAGAAGATGGTCATTTCGCTTCTTTATTTCCTAGTATGATTGGGGATAAAGAGGGTTACAGTATAGATGCAAATCACAAAATATTTAAAACATCGTCACAGGGTAATCCTTTTCTTCCAAGAATAACAATGAACTTATCTTTGATCATGAGTAGTGAATTAATAATTTTATTAGTTAAAGGTAAAGCAAAACAAAACATTTTAGAACTTGCTAAAAATGATGAAACATATCCAATTCATTATTTATTAAAAAACAAACACAAAAATTTTATTATTGAGAAAATCAATGAGTAAATTGCACCCAACAATTTTTAATGTCACAAAAAGAATAATTGAAAGAAGCAAATTAACTAGACAAAGTTATTTAAATAATATTCAAGCTATGGAAAAAGATATTGACAATGATAGAAGTCAAGTTTCATGCTCTAATATGGCTCACGCTGCAGCTGCAGCTCCAATAGATGAACAGTCTTCAATACTAATGAATTCAAAGCCAAATATAGGTATTGTCTCTGCTTATAATGATATGCTTTCAGCTCATAAACCACTAGAACATTTTCCTAAAATAATTAAAGCTGCTGCAAATAAATTTGGTGCTACTGCACAAATGGCAGGTGCCGTACCTGCAATGTGTGACGGGGTCACTCAAGGAAGACCAGGCATGGAGTTATCATTAATGTCAAGAGATGTTATTGCTATGTCCACTGCAGTAGCATTAAGCCATGGCGTATATGATGCTGCATTATGTTTGGGTGTATGCGATAAGATTGTACCTGGACTAGTAATCGGATCTTTGTCATTTGGTCATCTACCAATAATTTTTGTACCTGCTGGACCCATGTCTACTGGAATTCCAAATGAAGAAAAAAATCGAATAAGAAATGAATTTGCTAAAGGTAAAGCTACCAGAGAGGAATTACTAAAAGTTGAAATTGCTGCTTATCATGGAGAAGGGACTTGTACATTTTATGGGACAGCCAACTCAAATCAAATGTTAATGGAAATTATGGGTTTACACCTCCCTGGTTCTGCATTCGTTCATCCTCACAGTGACTTGAGAAATGCTTATAATGTAGCTGCAACTCAACAAGCAATTTTAATATCAAGAAAAGGAAATGATATAAGGCCTATTGGAAAAATTATTGATGAAAGAAGTTTTGTTAATGCGATTATTGGTTTACTTGCAACAGGAGGATCAACTAATCATACTTTACACTTGCCTGCAATGGCTGCTGCAGCTGGAATTAAATTATTATGGGAAGATTTTGCAGATTTGTCAGAAGTGATACCTTTGTTGGCTAGGGTGTATCCAAATGGCAGCGCGGATGTAAATCAATTTCATGCTGCAGGTGGTATGAGCTTTATTATTGGAGAACTTTTAGACGCAGGTTTGTTAGATGGGACTGCTAAAACAGTGTGGGGAAAAAATATTTTTAATTATATTTCAGAAGCGACTCTGGGAAAATCAGAATTACTTTGGAAAAAAACAAAATCAAAATCCTATGATAATAAAATTTTGAAATATGTAAAAAAACCGTATCAAAAAAATGGTGGATTAAAAATATTAAAAGGTAATATTGGAAAAGGGGTAATTAAAATTTCTGCTGTTGATTTTGAAAATCAAAAAATAAAAGCCCCGGCAATGGTTTTTAATAATCAAACTGATGTAAAAAAAGCATATGAAAAAGGTCTACTAAACAAGGATGTTGTTGTTGTTGTTCGTTTTCAAGGTCCAAAAGCTAATGGAATGCCAGAACTTCATGCTTTGACTCCAATTTTATCAAATATTCAAGACTTAGGTTTCAAAGTGGCCTTATTAACTGATGGAAGGATGTCTGGGGCATCTGGTAAAGTTCCAGCAGCTATTCATGTTATTCCTGAAGCTTTAGATAATGGTATAATTGGAAAAATTTTAGATGGAGACATCATTGATATCGATGCTACTTCTGGAAGAATTGAAGTTAATGAGACCGTTGCTAAAAGAGATATTAAAGTGCCTTCAAAAAATAATCAGAATAATACATTTGGAAGAAATTTATTTTCATTATTAAGACAAAATGCCAGTAGTGCCGAAAATGGAGCTGGCCTAGATATAATTAATAATTATTAATAGCTTTTAAGTTGCTGAAGCAATGGCGGCGTGAAGCATTACATTGGTGCTTGAAGATGCCCATTCAGGCTTTATTTCTTCTGCTTCATTATGGCTTAATCCATCAACGCATGGACACATTATCATTGCTGAGGGAGCAACAGTGTTTATCCAACAAGCATCATGTCCTGCACCTGAAACAATTTCTTTATGAGAATATCCGAACTTATTGGCACTATTACGAATGTTATTAAGACACTCTTTGTCAAAAGCAACAGGATCAAATCCTCCAATTTGATTCATTTCAAATTCAATCTTATATTTTTTACATATATCTGTAGTCATTTGTTTTAATTCATTTTCCATTTTTATTAGTTTGTTAATATCTGGGGATCTTATATCAACTGTAAAAAGTGAATTGCCTGCAATTACATTTCTTGAATTAGGAGACACTTCAATATGACCTACGCTGCCAACTGCATTTGGTTGATTTTTATTTGCAATATGATTGACGGCTAAAATAATTTCGGACAATGCAAGTGATGTATCTTTCCTGACGTTCATTGGTGTAGTGCCAGTATGTTGTTCAACTCCAGAAAGTTTAACTTCCAACCATTTTAGACCCTGACCGTGCGTGACTATACCTATGTCAACTTCTTCCGTTTCAAGAATAGGTCCTTGTTCTATATGCAATTCATAGTAACAATGGAATTTTTGTGATCCAACAGGCTCTGAACCTTTCCAACCTATTTTATCAAGCTCATTTCCAAAGATATTTCCTTCAGCATCTTTTGCTGAAAGAAGAGCATTAACCTCATATATTCCTGCATATCCTGCAGATGCCATCATTGCAGGAGGAAAACGGGAACCTTCTTCATTAGTCCAATTTACAACTAAGATTGGATGTTTTGTTTGAATATTTAAATCATTAAGAGTTCTAACTATTTCTAGTCCGGCTAAAACTCCAAGAACACCGTCATATTTCCCGCCTGTTGGTTGAGTGTCTAAATGGCTTCCAATGACAACTGGAAGTGCATTTTTATCAGTTCCTTCTCTTTTAAAAAACATTGATCCAAGCTCATCTACTTTCATTGTCATTCCAGCATCTTCAGACCATTTTTGTAATAATTTTCTTGCTTCACCATCTTCTACGGTAACAGTTTGTCTATTATTACCTCCAGCAATTCCAGGCCCAATTTTAGCCATCGTCATTAAGCTATCCCAAAGTCTGTCACTATTGATTGAAATATTTGTTTCTTTTACCATTAGAATATCCTCTATATTATAACTGTTAACTAGCTTGAAAGTTATGACAATGTAAAATTAGATTAAATCAATAAGAATTTGAAGTGTTTAAATTAGATAAAAGATTAGAAAGTGACACAATACTTGTAAAAGAATTAGAAAGTTTTCAGGTAAGACTTATGAATGCTAGACAATTTTTTTGGATTGTTTTGATACCTAACAAACCTAATTTAACTGAATTAAGTGATTTAAATATCAATGAAAGGAATTACTTGATGAATTTTGCTATTGATTTAGGAAAGTTCATCAAATCTTCAGAAAAATATGACAAAGTAAATATTGGAATGTTGGGTAATGTTATCTCACAATTACATTTACATATTGTTTTAAGAAAAAAAAATGACGCGGCTTGGCCAGGACCTGTTTGGGGTAGCGACTTTAATAATCTTGATGAAAAAACAAAAGAATATAGATCTAAATTAATAAGTAAATTTTCAATTTGATTATTTAATCAAACTTCTTCTTTTTTGACCAATCGTATAATCCTTGATCTCTTTCTCTAACCGCTTCTTTCCAGCCTTTTTCTTCTACTCTTTTTTGAAACTGAATTCCTTCTGGAGAGTGTCTGGAAATACCATCAAATATTGTTGATAATCTTTGCATTTGAGTAATTCCACTTGTTTCCATGTACTGATTTATTACCATTTTTTGCATTGCAAGTTGGTTTATGGGAACAGTTTTAATTCTATTGGCTAATGTTTCAACTCTTTCATCTAAATTCTCAGGTGACACTGATTCAAGTACTAAACCAATTTTTTCCGCTTCTTTTCCATTTATTTTATCTCCTGTAAACAGCATTTTCTTTGCTTTTTCTGGGCCTATTCTATGTACCCACATTGCTGTTGTAGGAGTGCCCCAAACTCTGGATGGCATATAACCAATTTCAGCATTATCCGCCATTATTATCATATCTGAACAAAGGGCAATGTCTGACCCACCAGCAATTGCAAAACCATGAACTTTACAAATAACTGGCTTAAGCGATTTCCATATAGACATGAAGTGCTGAGTGTCATTCCACATAGTTTGATAGTCTTTAATAGGATCCCAAGGCATTTTTTGGGTAAATTTATTCGATTCATTTCCTTGTGCGTATTCAGATAAATCATATCCACTACAAAATGCTTTTCCATTTCCTGATAATATTATTACACTTACATCTGGGTCGTCATTCGCTAGAGTTATTGCTTCTTCTAAATCTCTAGGCATATCATCATTTATAGCATTTAATTTTTCAGGTCTATTCAGCGTAACCCTTCCAATCAGGCCATCTCTTTCATATAAGACTGTTTTCATTTTTTATTCCTCAAATTTTATATTATTGTATTTCATTAAAATTATTTTTATTTTTTAAATAATTATTTTTTAAAATAAATTTTTGTATTTTTCCTGATCCTGTTAGTGGAAACTTATCTACTGCAAACCACAAATTAGGTGTTTTTTGAGGTGACATTCTAGATCTAAAAAATTTAATCATCTCATCTTTATTAGGTTGAAAACTGTCTTCAAACTTTATGAACGCTGCTATTAATTCCCCCCATTTTTTGTCTGGTATACCAACAACTGCTACATCTGAAATTTTTTTATGTTCCCTTAAAGTGTTCTCAATTTCTGCTGGAAAATGATTTTCTCCACCTCTAATAATCATTTCTTTAATTCTACCTGTTATTGTTACATAACCTCTATTATCCATTCGACCAAGGTCACCTGTGTGGAGCCAATTATTTTTATCAATTGTTTCAGAAGTTGCTTCTTTATTTGCAAAATATTTAAGCATTGTACTTGGTCCTCGAACACATATCTCTCCAACAGTATTACTTGGGCAAATTTTGTCATTATTAATACTTCTTATAGACACTTCTGTATGTGAAATTGGTTGACCAATTGTATTGCATATATCCTCAATACTATCATTGTTATGATGTTGTGTTATCACTGGACAATATTCGGTTTGCCCATAAAGTGTTGAGAACTTACAATTGAATTCTTTCTGAACTCTTTTAACCATTTCAGGAGCCACATTGGATCCACCACAACTAACTAAATTCAAAGAATTAATTTTGTGCTTTTGCTTTTCTTGTTGTTCTAAAATAGATAAAATCATAGTTGGGACACCTAAGATAATGTCTACATCAAAATCTTTTATATGATTTAAAATTTTTTCTGGATCAAAAAAAGATGTTAATATCATCCTACATTTCGAAGTTAAACATCCTAGTGTAACCATGCCACACCCGCTAGTATGAAATAATGGCATGATATTTATCCAAGAAGACTTCTGACTTACCTCACAACGATTTGAGTAAAAAAAGGCATTATTTAATAATCCGGAGTGAGTAAGAACTGCACCCTTAGGAAATCCAGTTGTGCCTGAGGTGTATTGAATTTGAGCTGGATCGCTTGGATAAACAATTGGTAAATTATTATTAGTATGATTTTTAAAGTATAATTCACCTTCGTTTTCAAGATTTACTATTTTCTTGATTTTTTCATTTCCTTCAATTGCATCTAAAACAATTTTTTTCATATTATTGCCTCTAAAACTGTTTACGTAAAAAACAGCTTCAGATTGTGACTGTTCAATTATATATTTAAGCTCTTTTTTTTGCAGCGAAGGGTTGGCTGTTACAATTATTATTCCTGATAGTGCTGCTGCATACTCTAATAATACCCATTCAGGACTATTTGGTGACCAGATTACTACTCGTGAACCTTTTTTAAACTGACCTGATAAAGCAATGGCTAATTTTAAACTATTATTATAAAGTTCTTCATAGGTCCAATTTCTATTTGCTTTATTATTTTGGTCTATTTCAACTAAGGCTTGATTGTTAGGGTTGGTAGTTGCAACCTCTTTTAAAAACTCACCTATTGTTTTTTTAATGAGTTTCATATCTTTTTGAGCCGCAAAATAGGAGTCTTTTATTTTGACTTCATACATAACTTAATCCAAAAATATAGTCATTATTTTGGCAAAGAAATTTTTACTTGGTCAACTAAAATATACCAAGCAAGACTTAAAATTACGATAACTCCTCCAAAAATCATAAAGATATTTGGCGTTTCATTTGTTCCTAACCATACCCAAAATGGTCCAAGAGCAGTTTCTAACAACATTAAAAGGCCAATATTTGAAGCTTGTGTGTAACGTGTTGCAAAAGTCAAACAAGCAAATGATATTGGCAGTATAATTAATCCAGACAATGAAATTGATAATATATCTCCTTGGAAAAGCAATCCAGGTGATACTATTAGTAAGCCAATAAAACCATTACCCAAAGCACTTATGCCTGTAACTGTCATAGCAGGAATTTTAGGCTTATACCTTAGTAGAACTAAGCTTAAACCTAATGTTGCTGATGCTCCTACTCCGCATATAGTACCTACTAAAACGCTACCTTGAGGAGCATTCAAAACATCATCACCATTGGCAACAGAAATTCCTACCCCTATTAGAGCAAAAAAAGCTGTAATCCATGTTGAATTAGTTGTTTTTTCACCAAGGATAAATATTGAAAAAATAGAAGCAAAAATAGGAGAGGTTGCTAAACAAAATAGTATCAGAGAAACTGACGTTTCGGCTACACCATATGTAAAGAAAAAAGAGCTTACAATTTGACTGCAAATGATACCTAGACCGACATTCGAATAGACATACTTAAAGTTTTGTCTATAAATTTTAAAACAACTTGAAAAAAAAACTAAGATGATACCCATCTCAATTCCCCTCCAAGCTAACATAGACCAAACATCCATTTCAGACCATCTCATGAAAAGAGTATCAGGTGATAAAATTAAAGCACCTATACTCGCTATTCCGATACCCTTGAAAAGATTTCCAGATATTGAGAAAGTCAAATTTCTACCTAAAAATTACTTATTTTTGTAAAAGTTTAATAATGTTTCAGCTACGTCATTAGGGTTTTCTTGTTGCACCCAATGTCCTGCATTTTTAAGAATATGTCTACCATAATAATTAGTACATAATGTGTTTTCCATTATATCTAAAGCACCTGGTTTTTGAAAAGTCCCCCAGTCTTTTTCTCCAGCAATAAAACATGAAGGTACTTCAATTTTTTTATTTGAAAAAACTTTCAAATCACTATTTAGATAAGGTGATGTCATGCACCTATACCAGTTAAGAGCTGGTTGAAACGAATTGGAATGAAAACTATTGGAATATATCTCCAATTCTTTGTCATTTAGCCAATTTTCGTAACAATTATCTTTTGGATATTGGGACATAACTGCTTCGACCATTGTCTGATCAAACTTCATAATGTAGTATTCAGGCATCTTAGCCAAATTTATGGCTGTCCATGAACCTAATTCATATGGATTGTTTTCTTTCCAGTCAGCACTTTTCATATGATAGTAAGCTCTTAGGAACTTATGAAGTTCTTCTCTATCCAGATGCATGTCTTTATTAGCCTCAGGGGTAGAGTAATACCACTGATAGTGTTTTCTTGGAGGATTTAATTCTTTTAAGTCTTTATGTATTGGATCTTGATATGATAAATTACTATCTATATTTGGTGCGCCAGTAAATGGAGCACTCATCATTACAACTGACTTGAATATGTCAGGTCTAATCAAAGCTGACGTTCCTGCGACTGATGATCCAGCATCATGTCCTACTAATAAATCAACTTTATTAATTTTAAGTACACTGATCAAACTAAGTATATCTGTAGTCAGGTTTAATAATCTGTATTCGGATATGTTACTATCATATTTTTTAGTACCTCCAGATGTGAGGCCATACCCTCTCATGTCAGGCGCTATAACTCTAAAACCTTCATACGCTAAAATTGGTATTATTTTTCGCCAACTAAAACTTAACTCAGGAAAGCCGTGGAGTAAAATAGCAATGGGCTGATTATTATTGTTCTTAGAAGCTTCTAGATAGTGAACATTAAGACCCGTTGAAATATCGACCTTGTTACTACTAATTATTGGATCTATTAATTCAATCATTTTATAATATCTTAATAATTACATTTATATTTGTTAACTGTGTCTACATTTATCTCAATACCTAAACCAGGTTTTGATGAAACATTGACCATGCCATTTTCTAACTCTAGAGGATTTTCTAATAACTCTCTTCTGAAAGGATGACTTGATTGGTCATATTCTAATATTGGAGATCGTGCATAAATTGAATGATGCGTAGTTGGAATAGAAGCAATAACTTGGATTGACGCAGCCTGAGCAACTGCAGAGCCCCATACATGTGGGTTAACTTCTACGCCAAAACTTTGAGCTAAATTAATAATGTGCCTTACTCCAGAAATACCACCACAGGATCCAATGTCTGGTTGAGCAATATCAACAGCTTTAGCCTCAAATAGTGTCCTAAATCCGTACAAAGTATGTTCATTTTCACCACCTGCAATAGGTATGTTAAGTTTTGATCTTAACTCTGTATAACCCTGAATATCCTCAGGAGTTACTGGTTCCTCATACCACCGTAAATTATAATCTTTAAGGGCTTCTCCTAAAGTGAATGCTTCTGATCTTCCATAAGCATGATTGGTATCAATCATTAATGTTACATTTTTATTTTCCAATACTTCATATATAGCCTCCATACACTTAATATCATCTTGAAGACCAAATCCAAGTTTAACCTTCATATGATCAAATTTATTTTCAAAATGTGATATAGCTTCTTCTGCTAATCTTGTTGCTTCTCCTTGACCTTTAATTCGATAAAAACCAGTAGCATAAGGTTTAATTTTTTTTCTAAATGCACCTCCCAATAATTGGTGAATAGGCTGATTAAGAAATTTTCCTAAAATATCCCACAATGCAATATCAACAGCGCTAATCCCAGAGATTACTGACCCTTTTCTTCCAAAGTCTCTAGTAGCATTATACATTTTGTGCCAAAGAACCTCTATATCCAATGGAGATTCGTTTAAAAGTAGAGGTTTTAGAGCAGTTTCGATAACAGCAGCCGAAATTTCAGGAGGTTCTAATCCTTGACAAAAAGCTTCTCCCCAACCTGTTAGCCCATCATCAGTTTTAATCTCTACAAGTGTTGCAGATCTTTTGTTAACCCAGCCTTGAGAAAAAGCGAAAGGGATATCCAATTCTGATTTAATTACATGAATAATTATATCTTTGATTTTAATACTCATTAGATCCCCCATTTATTTAATTGGATATTGTAATATATTTTAATTTTACGAATTATTTAACTTTAATTCTTCCCCTTAAAGTAAGTGGTAGTTGAGCAAGCATAAATACTCCGATTAAAGGAGTTAATATAAAGACTTTTATAAAAACCCAGTCATCAGTTTCTAGGTTTCTCCAGGCAACTTCATTTATTATTGTAAGAAATAAAAAAAATAATCCCCATCTCAAACTTAACTTATACCAAGTATCGTCATTTAGGAAAAACTGAGAACCAAAAAATTGTTTCATCATTGCCTTTTTATTTAAAATTCCTATTAATAATACTGAACTAAAAAAACCGTTAAATATCGTAGGTTGTATTTTAACAAATTGATCATTCTCAAAAAAATAAGCAAATAGTGTAAAAAGAGCAGACATACAGATTGCAAAAATTTGAAATTTAGAAATTCTTTTCTCTACTAAATAAAAAGTAGCCATTACAAACAAACTTAATAGTAATGAAATAAAAGCTGCTATAATTAGATCATAATACTGAGATCCAATAAAAAAACCAGATATGGGTACAATTTCAAAAAAAAATGCACTTAAACGCATATTATATTTCCTTTAATTATCTTTACCTAAAAGTGATTTTGTAAAATCAGGATCTTGGCTATTTTCTCTAAGCCATATATTAAAAAACAAATCTAAAAAATCTAAATCACTTGTTTCTAAAACCTTTTCATTTTTGAAGTAGAATATACCTTTATCCAACAATTTTATAGCAATGAACTGATCATTTTTTTGAATAGTTCTAAAAGTTTTATTTAATAATTGCTTCAAGGCAATTAATTCACTTTCACTATACTTTTTTTGTTTTTGAAGTTGCTCAAATGTTTCTTTGACAACACTTTTTTTTGTAAAATCTCTGTTATACCTTAAAATTAGAGCAAACTTATCTGAAGGGTAATGACCTGTTTCAGAAATTAATGTTGCATAATATATGTCTAATAAAAGAAATTTATATGTTGCTCGCCCGACTAATTTAAAGTTTGGGATAAACTTTTCAAGAATAGTTTCAGTAATTTTATTTTTAATTACCTGATTTTGAGTTTCAGACAAGGCTATGTTTGTATTAAACATAAGGAATAATAAAATTAGAAATCTCAAAGTTATTCTAACCCTACCATTTTTGTAAATCCAAAGGACCAATTTTATTGGCAGTATCTCCTCTCAGAAATACTAAAGTTACAGAACCAATATTAATTCCAAACTTGCTAACATATGCTCTATTAATAGCTAAATCCTTACTTTGTTTATAAATCCAATCATTAAAATGAACTTTTATATCACTTCCTTTAATGTTCAAGTAAATATCATATGACCAGTTGAGAGCATTACCTGAAATTAAACCTGAAGCTTTACCTTCAACATCGTCAGCTTGACCTTCATATACAATTTTTTGATTATCATCTATTTTCTTTTCAATTTTCCATATTCGTTTTGCCTGCTCGCCATCATCGTATAAAAAATCTTCATCTAGCGTAAGAATTTGATTATCAACTTTTCCATTAATATTTACGCGAAATTGTCTTTTTAGGTTACCAAATCTGTCTTCAAAAATTCCATAAGCAATAGTATCTCCTTCAAAAAAGGAAAATAAATCTAATTTAGGAGTGTTATTTTGAAATTCTTTCATGTCAGTTTGAGAACATCCGGTAAATATTAATGTAATAAAAAGAGTAAAAAATAACTTAATACAATATGTAATGTTATTAATAGATAACAAAAGAAACTCCTAAATTATATGTAAAATATGGCTATTTATATTTGATTTTTAATTATTAACAAGTTTTTTGAAGAGATTTTTCTGCCTTTAATTTAAATTGATCTGCAAATAACTCATATGATCGAGTTCTTGCTTTTTCGTCATGACACCAAGTCAAAATCGCAATCTCATCTACATTATTGTTTTTTACTAAATTTGTGATTTTCTCTTTGGTATTGCTAGTTTCGCCAACAATTGAGTTTTTAAACATAAAATCATACTGTTCTTGCCAATTATTTTCGTTAATTATATTTAATGCATTATCAGGATCAGTTATTGGTCCAAGGTGACCATAGTTTCTTCCAATTTTCCACGCTGCTCTGGAAGCAAAAAGATATTTCGCTTCTTCTTCTGTTTTAGCAGTTAAAGCCCAGAGGCAAACATTAACAATTGGTTTATTAAAATTCTTGCTTGGACGAAATTCTGATTTATACAGATCGATAGCATTTTTCATTCCTTGGCCATCAGTTATGAAATGGGCAAAACAATATGGTATTCCAAGGTATGCAGCAAGTTGGGCTCCATAGTTTGAAGTTCCTAACATCCAAATTTCTGGATGTGTTTTAGATTCAGGTTGAGCAACTATATGTCTAAACGGATGTCCTTCTAATAATTTTTCATTAGATACCCAAGCCATTAAATCTCTAACGTTACCAGGAAATTGTTCGCTATCTTCTCTGCTATTTGGATTCAAAGCTAGAGCAGTTCTACCATCGGAACCTGGAGCTCTACCAAGTCCCAAGTCTATTCTGCCAGGCGCTATTGCTTCTAAAACTCTAAATTGTTCTGCAACTTTAAATGGAGCATAATGAGGCAACATAATACCAGCACTTCCAATTCGAATTACTTTCGTTTGAGTTGCAATAGCAGCCATTAATACTTCGGGGGCACTTCCTATTATTGTTGGATGATTGTGATGTTCTGACACCCAAAATCTTTTATAACCGAGTTGTTCTGCTTTTATGGCGAGATTGATACTATCTCGAATAGTGTGTGTCTGCGGCTTTCCTTCTACTGAAACAGATTGTTCTAGAACAGATACTAGCATTTGTTTTACCCCAATATTCAATAATTATAATTTTATCTTATATATTCTGGAAGCATTTTTATAAAATAATTTATTTTTTTCCTCTTCTGACATGTCTTCAGAAATTATTTTAAACGCATTCCATAAAGATCCATAACTGCAAGATCCTTTATCAACTGGAAAGTTGCTTTCATACATACATCTTTCAAATCCAAACATATTAATTGTTTCATAAATCCATGGTTTCCAAATTTCTGATAAATCTTTTGAGTGTGGAGGCTTAGAATTCAAATGAAATTTGGCACCATTTACAGTCATTCCCAAACCACCTAGTTTTACATTTACATTTGGTAATCTAGACAATCTCATCATAGCGGATCTCCATTCTCTATGGGTTAGGGCTTGCTTTCCTTCATACTCCCCAAGGTGTATAGGCCCGCCAATATGATTTAAAATTATGTTTAAATCTGGAAGCGTTCTGGCTATTTTTTCCATTTCATTAAGTTGTGTGTGATAAATCCAAAAGTCTAATGACAAACCAGCTGATTGAAGACATCTTGCACCTTCAATGAAATTTGGATGTAGCATAAGATTGAGATCTGATTTCACTGCACCTGACGTTATTCTTGGATCTGCATGGGAAGCTAAAAGCATTCTTATCCCTTTAAGTCTTCCTTCACTAATATCTAATGCTTTTTCAATTACAGGTTCTAACTTATTGCCAAAAGTTAGATCTAGTGAACCAACAATTGATGAGTTGACTTTAACTTTATTATTGATAATAAGGTCACTTCTTTTTGCCTCTTTAGTTGCAAATTCTATCTCAGTTAGGGGCTTGAATTCATCTGGACCATCTTTGCCGTACATTATTGTATTTGACGAACTCATAATGTATACAGTTGCCCTAATATTATGACCCGATGACTGTATATCTTCTAATAGTTCTTCAACATAATATCTACCAAACCCTGCATTCCAAAGATGGTGATGTGGATCAATAATAGGCATATTAGGTGAGATTGGTTCTTCTATTAATTGACTTAACCAGTCCTCTCTAACTTCAAGATGTGGAGATATTATTTTTTTCATTAAAATTACTTTGTAATAATTGAAATAAATTTTTTTTAATTTATCATCTAAATTATTGCCGTTAAATTTTTTTAGTGCAAATAATTTCTTTTGAGTTTCTCTATTTTAAGGAGATCGTTTTACAATATGAATATACATTTTAATACAAAGAAAGATTTCCAAAATATTGAAGTTTTTCCTACTGCCGGAGCATTAGGGGCTCAAATAGAAAATGTAAATCTTTCAGATGACTTATCTGAAGAAGTTGTCAATGAGATATATGATGCTTTATTAACCTATCAAGTAATATTTTTCCGAGATCAAGAATTTGATCCTAAATCCCAGAAAGCTTTTGCAAAAAAAATTGGAAATCCAATTGTATATCCATTTGTAAAAAGTTTAGAAGATTTTCCTGAGATTACTCCAATATTAAAAAAAGAAACAGATGTAAATAATTTTGGAGGAATTTGGCATAGTGATACTACATATCAAGCAGAACCTCCAATGGGTACAATGTTATACGGAATTGAAATACCTAAATACGGCGGAGATACTGAGTGGTCAAATCAGTACCTTGCTTATGAAAGTTTATCAGATGGCATGAAAAAATTTTTAGATACATTAGAAGCGGTAAATATATCAGGAAAGGCCAGAGTTGCCAAAACTAGATCTGATATTATGAAACATGCTTCTGTTGGCCTTAAAGGTGACGAACTAAAAGCAATTCATCCAGTAGTAAGGACACATCCAGAAACTAAGAAAAAATCACTTTATGTAAATGAAGCTCATACAACCAACTTTGTTGGTATGACTGAAGAAGAAAGTACACCTATTCTAGAGTTTTTATTTAAGCACCAAATTAAATCTGAGTTTACATGTAGATTTCAATGGAAACCTGGTTCTGTAGCAATATGGGATAATAGATGCACAATGCACAATCCAATTAATGATTATCATGGCCAAAGAAGATTGATGCACAGAATTACATTTGCAGGTGATAAACCAATGTAATTTTTTTTATGGAGAAAAGAATGTCACAGAAAAATTATTTTAATAACGTTAATGATGAAAATACTGGAATCAAAAGAATTTTAGGTGAGGGTATTTCAACCAGAATATTTTGTGGAGACCAAGCAATGTTGTCAATCGTAACAATTGAACCCAATTCAAAGGGAAAAATTCACTCACATCCCCAAGAACAATGGGGATTTTTAATAGAAGGGTCTGGAATAAGAATTCAAGGGAATGAAGAAATTGAGATCAATAAGGGAGATTTTTGGCAAACACCTGGTGGAGTTGATCATGGTATTATTGGAGGACCAGAAGGGGCTAAAGTATTAGATGTGTTTAGTCCACCTAGAGATGAATACAAAGTCGAAGGTTCAGGATTTGGTAATTAATTCTAATAAGGTAAAAGATGATAGAAATTGATTATTTTATGAGTCATGGAAGTCCGTGGACTTTTCTTGGTCACAATCGGGTTAATAACATAGTAAAAAAATTTAATGTCCAACTAAATATGTATCCTGTTAACTATGGAGAAATTTTCCCTGTTAGCGGTGGGCTTCCTGTTTTCAAACGACCTTTACAAAGACAAAAGATACGTTTGCAAGAATTAAAAAGATGGGCGGAATTTCTTAATATAAACCTTATTCCTGAGCCTAAATTTTTCCCTTCAAAATCTTTGTTACCTTCTTTATTGATAATTGCTGCTAAAATGAGAAAAACTAATAAAGATTTTCAACTAGCAGGTGATATAATGAATGCGTTATGGGTTGAAGAATTAAATGTTGATGATGAGAATGTTTTAAAAAATATTACAGATAAATTAGAATTAAATTCGGAAGACCTATTATCCTTAGCAAAAAGTCAAGAATGTGAAAATGTATTTAAAGAATATACTAAAATTGCGATTGATAAGTATGTTTTTGGAGCCCCAACATACATATTAGAAGATCAAATTTATTGGGGACAGGACAGATTAGAATTTATTGAGAGGCATATATTAAAATTAAATAACTCTCAATAAAATGATGGATTTATTTTTATACATTGGCTATATATGAAAAAAATAAGGAATTACTATGGACTCTACCCTCAATACTAATGAAAAGAATTTTGTTGATTTAAAAAATACAAAAGCTTCCCAACCTAAATTTAATTGGGAAGATCCTTTGTTATTGGACACTCTTATTTCTGAAGAAGAGAAACTTATTAAATCAACTGCACATGATTATGCACAATCAAAACTTTTACCCAGAGTAGAAGAAGCTTTTTTAGACGAGAAAACAGACAAAGAAATTTTCAAGGAAATGGGAGAGTTAGGTCTTTTAGGTATTACTATACCTGAAAAGTACGGTTGTGCAGGAGCCTCATACGTATCATATGGTCTAGTCGCAAGAGAAGTTGAACGTATAGATTCAGGATATAGATCTATGATGTCTGTTCAATCTTCATTAGTAATGCATCCAATTTATACATATGGAAATGAAGATCAAAGACAAAAATACTTACCTGGTTTAGCATCGGGAAAATTAATTGGTTGTTTTGGTTTAACAGAACCAGATGCTGGTTCAGATCCAGGATCTATGAAAACAACAGCAACCAAAGTAAATGGTGGATATTTATTGTCAGGCTCTAAAATGTGGATATCTAACTCGCCAATAGCTGATGTTTTTGTTGTTTGGGCAAAGTCAAAAGAACATGGAGATGCCATAAAAGGTTTTATTCTAGAAAAGGGAATGGATGGATTAACAGCTCCTAAAATCAAAGGGAAATTATCCTTACGTGCATCAATTACAGGTGAAATTGTTATGGATAACGTATTTGTTCCTGAAGAAAATCTGATGCCTAATGTAAGTGGTCTTAAAGGACCTTTTGGTTGTTTAAATAGGGCTAGATACGGTATAGCTTGGGGTGTTATGGGTGCTGCGGAAGATTGTTGGTTTAGAGCACGTCAATATACACTAGACAGAAAACAATTTGGCAAGCCACTAGCTGCAACTCAATTAATACAAAAGAAACTAGCAGACATGCAAACTGAAATTACTTTAGGCTTAGGTGCTGCTTTGCAAGTCGGTAGATTATTTGATCAAGGTAATTTGGCTCCCGAGTCTATTTCTCTTATTAAAAGGAATAATTGTGGAAAAGCTCTTGATATAGCTAGAATGTCCAGAGATATGCATGGTGGAAATGGTATTCACGCAGAGTATCAAGTTATGAGACATTTAATGAACCTTGAAACAGTTAATACCTATGAAGGAACTCACGATGTTCATGCATTAATTCTTGGTAGGGCCCAAACTGGTATACAAGCATTTTTTTAAATTGAAAAATTGTCGAAATTGATATCTTTACAAACTTAAATTACTTTCTTAATTCTTCCAACTTTATTGTTTTTAAAACTTGAAGTGTGGTATCATTAAACTTAAAGTTTATATTAATCTTAACAAATGTAGCATTTTGATCATCAAAATAGTTTATTATCTTGGCTTTGGCTCCAGTTTTTAAGCAGATCAAGTTTTTATTTTTTTATTTTGTAATATCAATTTAATTTTTCTATTTTGTATTATAGAATAATTCTAACATGAAAATGTTTTTTAATTTTGTGTTTAACTCACGAAATGAGATATCTAGTTATAATAATTAAATTGATTAAATGGAATTTGAAAGTTGTCTCAAGTAAAAAGAAAGTTAGCAACTATTTTAGCTACAGACTGTGTTAGTTTTAGCAAACATATGGAAGAACAAGAAGAAAAAACTCTTGAGAGCTTAAAAGCTTGTCGTGAAATCATAGATCCGTTAATTTCAAAATATTCTGGAAGGATATTTCATACTGCAGGTGATTCAGTGATTGCAGAATTTGATAGTCCTGTTGGGAGCGCTAATGCAGCAATTGAATTTCAGAAAGCTATAAAAGATAGAAACAAAAATGAAGAAGTTAACCCAAAACTTTCATGGCGAGTTGGCATCCATCTAGATGATATTATTATAGAAGGTGACAATATTTATGGTAATGGTGTCAATATTGCTGCTAGATTAGAAAGTCAGTCTCCAGTTGGTGAAATTTTAATATCTGACATAGTTAACCAACAAATTAATAAAAAAATTGAACAAAAGATATATTCATTAGGAAAAATTGAATTAAAAAATATTTCTAGTGACTTTGAAGTTTTTTCTATTTTAGGTGATGGTAAAAATAAAATATCTAAAAAAACAAGCCCGTCTGTAAATAAAAAGCCCAAGTTTGCAATTTTGCCATTTGTAAATACCAGTAAAGACGAAGATAGTGGTTTTTTAGTTGATGGAATAGTTGAAGATCTAATTACTGAATTTTCAATGATGCGAGAATTTGATATTCTTTCCAGACAAACGAGTGTTAACTTTAAAGATGAAAATCAAGATATAAAAGAATTTTCCAAAAAATTTGATTTAGATTTTATTGTCACTGGAGGTATTAGAGCATCTGGTAAAAGAGTTAGAATAAATATTGAATTAAGTGATGCGAATGACGAAAGTATTATTTGGAGCAACAAATATGACAGAGTCCTAGAAGATATTTTTGACCTACAAGATGAAATTGTTAGGAAAATATCGATTGCTTTACTTGGTGAGATTGAGATTAGTTCGTTGCAACGTTCAAAAAGAAAGCCTACAGAAAATATAAGTTCATATGAGTATTTGCTTAGAGGTAAAGAGAATCACCACAAATTTACCAAAGAAGCAAATCAAGAAGCGTTACAAAACTTTGACAAAGCTATAGAAGCAGATGCTGGAAACGCTCAAGCTTATGCATGGAAAGTTTGTACTTTAGGTCAAGCAATGTTTAGAGGATTTTCTGAACGTAAAATGGAAGAAATTTTTGCTGATGCAAAACAAAATATAGATAAAGCTTTAGAGTTAAACGAAAATGATTTTGAATGTCATAGAATGCTTTCAGCCGTTTATCTAAGTAATCATGACTACCTGCTAGCCGAAGACCATGGAAGAAAAGCATTCAATATGGTTCCAAATGACCCAAGAGTTCTATCAGGATATGGTGAAGTTTTAGTTAGAATAGGAAAAGTTGATAAGGGTTTGGAATTACTTAATAAAGCTTTTGAGCTTGATCCCATTCCTCAAGGACAATCAACTTCAGATAATAGGATCAAAGATTTAATACTTGGATACTTTTTTGCGGAGGATTTTAATAAAGTAGTGGAGCTAAGTTTTGATATCAGGGTAATGGATACAAGGTCACTAGCTTTAATTCTTTATTCTAGGTCAAAATTAAATCAAGACATTAAAGTAAGTAGCGAATATCAATCTCTTAAAGGTGAGTTTAAAGATACTGATTGGGAGCAAACAATTGATAGATTTCATATTCAAGACAAAGAAATTATTAAAAATCTTGTTGTTTTTATGAATACAATTTAATTGTGATGTTTGTTTTAAGACAAAGTTTACTTTGATCCAAAACCACCACCCCCTGGGGTCTCCATTACAAATAAATCATTTACTTTTACTTCGCAGCTATCATTACCTTCAAGTTTAATAAATCCGCCATCCTCTTTTTCAAGCCATTCTTTTCCACATTGCCCAGGTTCTCCACCATCAACACCAAACGGTTTAACTCTTCGATGAGAACATAATGTTGTTACTGTCATTGGTTCAAGAAATCTTAATTTTCTTGTAACACCATCTCCTCCGTTAAACATCCCTTTGCCACCTGAATTTTTTCTTATTGAATACTCTTCTAAACGAACAGGAAATCTCGCCTCTAAAATTTCAGGATCTGTACTCCTAGTATTGGTCATATGCGTTTGAACAGCAGAAGTTCCATGAAAATTTAGGCCAGCACCAGTTCCACCACAAATAGTTTCATAATTTTGAATTTTATCGTTTCCCCAAATAAAATTATTCATTGTGGCTTGACTACCTGCTATGATTCCAAGTGCACCAAATAGGGCATTGCACGTCAATTGACTCACTTCAGTGTTACCTGCAATTACAGCAGATGGGTATTTAGCATTTATCATTGAGTTATTTGGAATAATTATATTTAAAGGTTTAAAGCAACCCTCGTTTAAAGGAATATTGCTACCTACTAAAGTTCTAAAAACATATAATATAACAGCATGACAAACTGCCATAGGAGCATTATAATTGAAAGGATTTTTTGGAGCAGTACCAGTGAAGTCAATAGAAGCTTCGCGTTTAATTTTATCGATTGTAATTTTTACTCTAATGAATTCTCCATTATCTAATTCGTACTCATATTTACCTTCTCTTAAATTTACAATTGCATTTCTTATACATTCCTCAGCATTATCTTGAACATGGTTCATGTAAGAATGAACAGTTTCAATACCAAATTGCTCAATCATTGAATTAATTTCGACTATACCAGTATTATTTGCAGCCACTTGAGCTGCAAGATCAGCCATATTATGTTCTATATTTCTACAAGGATATCTTCCAGATGATAAAATTTTTCTGATTTCACTCTCACGAAATACACCTTTATCAAACAATTTAAAATTATCTATCAGAACACCTTCTTCATCAATATGTTTGGAGTCGGGAGGACCTGAACCCGGTGTTTTACCTCCTATGTCCGCATGGTGTCCGCGTGAAGCTACAAAGAATGTAATTTGTTTTCCATCACTATCAAAAACTGGAGTAATAACTGTAACGTCAGGAAGATGCGTTCCGCCATTAAAAGGAGCATTTAGAACAAATACATCTCCGGGAAATATATCATTTTTATTTAATTTTATTACTGTTCTAATAGCTTCAGACATAGACCCAAGATGAACAGGCACGTGAGGAGCATTAGCTACTAGTGCGCCGGAGTTATCAAAAAGAGCACAAGAAAAATCTAATCTTTCTTTGATGTTTACTGAATATGCTGTGTTGGCTAATGTAGCTCCCATTTGCTCAGCAATATTCATAAAAAGG